>JBGVOJ010000741.1:0-7486 GCA_045126415.1 Eubacteriales bacterium
GCCCCCCCCCACCCCTCCAAAAACCTTTTTGGACTGGGTAAAAATGATAGTATTTTTTGGGGTGGCGAGGGCAGACTATGTTTATCCAACGCATTCATGAGGTGAATTTTATGAAAGTCTCCCATACCACTGAAAATACCAACGAACTGCTCGGGCATATGTACCGCAATGTGCAGATGGGCAACGAGAACCTGTGCGGCGTTCTGCCGAAAATCACGGACAAGTTCCTCGTCACCAGTGTGACTTCCCAGATGGAACGCTACGCTGATTACACGTCCCGTACGGCTGTTGAACTGCGCAAGCGCTCCGTCCGTCCGCAGGAACTGTCCGGCATGAAAAAGGCGATGGCGAAAACCGGCATCGCGATGAACACTTTATTCGATTCGTCCGACCGCCACATCGCGGAAATGATCGAAAAGGGTACCCGCATGGGCGTGGATGATCTTGAAGGACAGATGGTCCGTCTGACAAAAGAGGGCTGCGACGTGGAGGTCACAGCCCTGTGTAAGGAAATCGTCGCGTTCGAACGCAGCGAAGCGGACAAAATGAAAGATTTTGAGTAAGGTAATAGCTAATAGTGAATAGTGAATAACTATCCAAAACGTCCGTCCGCCGGTTGACGGGCGTTTTGACTTAGCTGTTCATTATTAATTTTTAGCTCTTAGCCATTTTGTCTTCCGCATCCGGTGAACGACGGCTTTGACATCGCATTTTCTCGGTAAGTCGATAAAGCGGTCGACGGTCGTGAAGAAGCTCGAGAAGATGCTGTCCACGCCGTCCGTTTCGATTTTGCGGTAGATGCGGTCGAGTTCCGCGTCGAGGTCGATGGTCGGCGTTTTCAGCTGGAGAGCCATCTGACGGAGGATGAACGCGATGCCGTTGCGCTGCGCGTCGGACGCGATGTTGTACAGGCCGCGGATGTCGATCTGTTCGTCGCCGATGAGCAGGAAGCCCATGTCGGAGACTTCGAGTTTTTCCGTCCCCATGCCTTCCGGATAGGACGAGAAATGTTCCGCGGACAGCGTGCGCTGCTGTGTCCACTGCACTTCCGGCGGGGGAATGATGATCTCGTCGGGATTCCGCTCGGTCTGCCAGATTTCGACGGCGCGCGAGGTCACGTCGGAGATGAGGTAATCTTCCATTAAATATACGCGGTCGCACACACCGAGGTATTCGCCGCTTCCGCCGATGACGAGGATGGTCGATACGCCCCGGCGGGACAGCTCCTGCACGCGGTCGGTGAACGGGGTGATCGGCTCTTTTTTGATGAGGGATTTCATCTTGTTATCGCGGATCATGAAGTTGGTGGCGCTGCGGTCTTCGTCGATGAGCAGAAGGGTTGCACCGATGTCGACGGCTTCCATGATGTTGGCCGCCTGCGAGGTCGAACCGGAGGCGTGAGCGGTCGAAAAATCGGTCGTGTCACCGCCCGGAAGCCACTTGATAAACGGGGATATGTTGGCGTTCTTGACGCTTCGGCCGTCCTCTGCGGCAATGCTGAATGCGGACGGGTCGGTCAGGACGAGTTCGCGGCCGTCGCCGATGGTGTGGTTGTAGATGCCGGACGCGATGGCGTCGAGCAGAGTGGATTTGCCGGAGTAGCCGCCGCCCGTGAGGATGGTGACGCCGCGGCGGATGCCCATGCCGGTGACGCCGCAGACGGTGATTTCGTCCTCCGGTGTGGAGCGGAACGGGACGGCGTTGAGCATCGGGGAGATGCCGTCGGACAGGCGCGGGAGGATGCTGCCGTTGGCGATGAACGCGGTGTATTCGCTCTCCCGCAGGTATTCGCGGATTTTCTGCTGACGGTAGGCAAGTTCGCAGGCTTCCGCGAGACGTTTCCGGTTGAGCTGTGCGGCGAACATATCGACGGCTTCGGGGAGGTCTTTGCACATCATCCGCTGGGCACGTTCGAGCTTCTTGAACGGGAGCTGAATCTGCATCCGGATGCACAGGCAGAGTTTGGGCGGACGTTCCACGCCGTCCTCGAGAAGCCGTACGCGGATTCCGACGAGGTTTTCGTAATCCTTCTGCGGACACATCGCGAAAAAGGCGGCGTTGTTGGTGTGGATTTCGCCGGACGGGCGGTGGAGGTAATATTTGCCGTTTTCCTTGTCGGGGCGGCTGCGGTTGTACAGTTCGGCGTTGAGCGCGTCGATGTACGGGGCGAATTCGCGGAGGCAGAAATCGGCTGCCGCATCACGGATGGCGGAAAACTGCCCGACGGTCAGCGGTTCTCCTGCGTAGGACAGCGGTTCGATGGTGGGGACGAGGGAGTTTTTCCGTCCGGCGACGTTCAGCTTGAGTTTTGCGTTTTCTTCTTCCTGACGTACATAGTCCAGCGCGGCTTCGGAGGTCTGCACGGCGCCGGGTGCGGAAATCCCTGCACTTTTCCACAGGTCGAGCAGGCGCGGGTCGATTTCGTCGGTCGGGATGGCGACGGTGACGGTCGGTTTGTCCTTCGCCATTTTGCCCGACAGCTCGACGGTGTAGGCGTGGCTGTCGTCGTAGTAGGTGGAATCATGGACAAGTTCGGGTTCCCGTTCATCGCCGGAAAACGGGTCTTCGGGTTCGGGGTAGCACAGCAGCATGTCCCCGTCGTAAAGAGAATGCTGTTTGTTGTCTTCGCCGCGGTAGTTGTAGGTCGCGGTGTCGCGTTCCATGAGTTTGAAGTAATATTTCAGTCGTTTCATGAGATCACTCTCCTTTGTGCAGGTGTCGTCGATGAGGTTTTCCACAGGAATTTTGAAGACCACGGTCGGAATGCTCGCGTCGCGTTTGCCGGGACGTTCGAGTTCGAAGGCGATGCCGTTATAGAAGTACACGGCATCGGAGTCCCCGTAACTGAGGTCGGGCGCGCTGGGGATAATAACATAGATGGGGCCTTCGTAGATGGAACCGTAGGTGGTCGTTGTGTTGGGAAGTCCTTCAAATAGTACGTTAAGTCGTTTCATTGCACATCACTCCTTTGGATCGGAACTTGGACGGGCGGGTGAAAACCAATAAAAAAACACACCCGGCTGACGGATGTGTGAAAATGCAGGATATGAGAGGATATCAGCTCACAAAGCAGGCACAGAACCGCAGCGTTTTTTTGTTTTTCATCGGAACCACCTGCTTTCATTGGAATGATTTTACGATTTGATTATAGCACGGGCATGAGGGAGTGTCAAGGGAAAGAATGCTTATAATTGTTTTTTCTTGTTTTGGATTTTTCCGTCCCGATTGCTCAAAATCTATTGACGAACGGCAAAATTATTGATATAATTGTATCAAATATTATATTCTCACCACAAAGGAGAACTGACATGGCTGATTTTTCCGAACTCATTAAAATGGTCGAAACCGGTAAGGTAAAGGTTGTCAAGGAACTGGTAAACCAGGCAATCGCTGACGGCATCGAACCGAAGGTAATCCTCGACGAAGGTCTGCTCCCGGGCATGAGCAACATCGGCGAAAAGTTCAAGAACAACGAAGTATACGTTCCTGAAGTTCTGATCGCCGCACGTGCAATGAACGCAGGCGTTACCATTCTCAAGCCCCTCATGGCTTCCGGCGAAATGGCTGACGCAGGCACCGCTGTCATCGGCACCGTTAAGGGTGACCTCCACGACATCGGCAAGAACCTCGTCAAGATGATGCTTGAAGGCAAGGGTATCAACGTTGTTGACCTCGGCGTAGACGTATCCGCGGAAAAGTTCGTTGACGAAGCGATCGCCAACAACGCGCAGATCATCTGCTGCTCCGCACTTCTCACCACCACCATGAACGAAATGGAAAACGTCGTCAAGGTTGCAACCGAAAAGGGCATCCGTGAAAACGTATTCATCATGGTCGGCGGCGCTCCGATCACCCAGGAATACTGCGACAAGATCGGCGCAGACTGCTACACCACCGACGCCGCTTCCGCATCCGACGAAGCGATTGCTTATCTGAAGAAGTAATTTTTCTCGGGGAAACCTTTTTGCAAAAAGGTTTTCCCCGAACCCCTTTCCAAAAAACTTTATACGAATGAGAGAGGCAAGGTGTCGTGCAGAGGCCTTGTTTTTTGTTTTTAGTTGGGTTTGAGGAGGGCTTGGAAGTCTTCGCGGTCGCGCAGGGGGGCAAACGTCGCGTCGGGAAGATGGTATTCGTAGAAATCCGTCATCATTGTGGAGGTACCGGAGACGCACCGTTCGCGGGTGTCACATTCGATCCGGTTCAGCAGGGGTGCGGTAAATTTGTACACGCCGCGGTTTTCGGGCAGATCGATCGCGTCGTATTCGCGTGAGTGGACTTTTGCTTTGGCGAGTGCGGCGACAGCTTCGTCGTACCGTCCCTCACGGGCCAGTGCTTTCGCCTGATCGATAGCAAGACGGGCGAGATTTTCGTGAAAGATGATGTAGTTTCCGTCGGGGATGACGGTTTTGATGATCGCTTCCGCCGTATTTACGGAATTCAGTGACCATACGCTGTTCAGCGCATTGCATAGGTTTTCCAGTGCGTTTTTGACCTGTTCCTGATGATGCCGGATGAGGTCTTCACCGGTCAGGCAGAAATTAAGCAGTTCTTCCTGACCGAAATTGCGCTTTTCGGGATACTGTTCGGCGTACTTTCTGGCTTCGTCCCGACGTCCGAGTTCGCTGAGACAGACCACGATGTTCGACAGCATATGGTTTCGTACCTCTCTGTCATCGCAGTCTTCGAGAATGCGTTCGGACAGACGGACGGATTTTTCGAGTTCCGCGCGGTATTTGTCCGGTTCGTCCGGAAGAAAATCGTAGGCATGGTAATACTGTGCGTCCGCGAGCCACGACAGGCATTTGAGGTCGCCCGGATATTCCGAAACTGCGAGGTTGGCAATACGCCAGCGTTCGGCGAGGTCACCGGAGGTATAAGTGTCTTTGTGCATCTGTTCGAGTTCGGCATAGCGGGTGTCGGTTTCTTCTTCGATGCCGAGCAGTTCGTCCGCCGAGACGTGAAGAAGGCGGGTGAGCGGGGCGATGAGGGATAAGTCGGGCGATGATACGCCGGTTTCCCATTTGGACACGGCCTGATAGGACACGCCGAGGTAATCCGCTAATTTTTCCTGCGTGAGGTCGTTCTTTTTCCGCAGGTCTTTGATTCGTTTTCCGATATTCTGCATTGGATTTCTCCTGTAAAATGATAAAGTAAGCCGGCTTCTGACTGTATTATAGCATGGGCAGCGGATTTGCACAATAACTTGTTTTTTTCGGAAAACTCGAATGTGGGTTGAGTTCCGCGGAATCAAAATTATTTTTTACAGATTGAAGTTTTTTGAAAGAGGTTTGGGGAAAACTTTTTTTCAAAAAAGTTTTCCCCAAGAAACTCCCATATAAATTCCTCCTTTTTGGTCGAAACGTAAATTTTTTTTGAATCTCCGCGTTTCCACAAATCGCAGGTTGATTTTACGGGGATTTTGTAGTATAATACAAGGTGAGCAAAATTGCTGCCAATTAGGCTATCATATTCAAAGGAGTACAGAATTCTATGAGCGATCTCGTTTATTCCCACGAAGTAGAAAATATGTGCTGCGTTGCAAAGGGCCCGAAGCACGGTCCGGCTCCGATTCCGGAAGAAGGCAAGTGGATCCAGGCAAAGCAGATCACCGACATTTCCGCGTATACCCACGGTGTGGGCTGGTGCGCACCCCAGCAGGGCGCCTGCAAGCTTTCCCTCAATGTTAAGGAAGGCATCATCGAAGAAGCTCTCGTTGAAACCATCGGCTGTTCCGGTATGACTCACTCCGCTGCTATGGCTGCGGAAATCCTCCCGGGCAAGACCCTTCTCGAAGCTCTCAACACCGACCTTGTTTGCGACGCGATCAACACCGCTATGCGTGAACTGTTCCTCCAGATCGTATACGGCCGTTCTCAGTCCGCATTCTCCGAAGGCGGTCTCGTTATCGGCGCAGGTATGGAAGACCTTGGTAAGGGTGAACGTTCCATGGTTGGTACCATGTACGGCACCAAGGCAAAGGGCGTTCGTTACCTCGAAATGACCGAAGGTTACTGCACCAGAATGGCTCTCGACGCTGACGACCAGGTTATCGGTTACGAATTCGTTTCTCTCGGCAAGATGACCGACTTCATCAAGAAGGGCATGGAACCGAACGAAGCATACGAAAAGTCCAAGGGTACATACGGCCGTTTCGCTGATGCGGTTAAGTATATCGACCCGCGTAAGGAATAATAGAGGAGGTTCTTAGAATGGCTAAGTTTGAAGGTTACGAAAGACGCGAGGCGAAGATTCTCGCTTGTCTCAAGGAATACGGCATTTCCTCTATCGACGAATGTAAGGAAATCTGCGACGCGAAGGGCATCGACCCCTACAAGATCGTAGAAGAAACCCAGCCCATCTGCTTCGAAAACGCAAAGTGGGCATACACCGTAGGCGCTGCTATCGCAATCAAGAAGGGCTGCACCAAGGCTGCTGACGCTGCTGCAGCGATCGGTATCGGTCTTCAGGCATTCTGCATCCCCGGCTCCGTTGCTGAAAACCGTAAGGTTGGTCTCGGCCACGGTAACCTCGGCGCAATGCTTCTCTCCGATGAAACCGACTGCTTCTGCTTCCTCGCAGGTCACGAATCCTTCGCTGCTGCAGAAGGCGCGATCAAGATCGCTCTGAACGCAAACAAGGTTCGTAACAAGCCCCTCCGCGTTATCCTCAACGGTCTCGGCAAGGACGCTGCAATGATCATCTCCAGAATCAACGGCTTCACCTTCGTTGAAACCGAATTCGACCCCTACACCGAAGAAGTTAAGGTTGTATACGAAAAGGCATACTCCAACGGTCCCCGTGCAGACGTTAAGTGCTACGGTTCCGACAACGTTCCGGAAGGCGTTGCAATCATGATTATGGAAAACGTTGGCGTTTCCATCACCGGTAACTCCACCAACCCGACCAGATTCCAGCACCCCGTTGCAGGTACCTACAAGAAGTGGTGCAACGAAAACGGCAGACAGTACTTCTCCGTTGCATCCGGCGGCGGCACCGGCCGTACTCTCCATCCGGACAACATGGCAGCAGGTCCCGCTTCCTACGGTATGACCGACACCATGGGCCGTATGCACTCCGACGCACAGTTCGCAGGTTCCTCCTCCGTTCCGGCTCACGTAGAAATGATGGGTCTGATCGGCGCTGGCAACAACCCCATGGTTGGTATGACCGTTGCTGTAGCTGTTGCTGTAGAAGAAGCCAGCAAGTAATTAACTGAATCATTTGTTTTATGCGAGGGAAACTTTTTTTGAAAAAAGTTTCCCTCGCGCTTCTTTCAAAAAAACTTTGAAACAGCGGCCACATGACAGGAGGTAACACCATGCCATATATGCACAAAAGAACATTTGATATTTCTAACGTCATAGGAGGAAAGATCACGGGCAAAATGAGCGACGGCACAGAATATCATTATGATCAGAAGCCCGATTTTTTTGAAGTAGACGAACTCATTGCCATTCCGCTGCAGATTTTAAATCGAAAAGGCTAC
>JBGVOJ010000742.1:0-8175 GCA_045126415.1 Eubacteriales bacterium
GTCAATGTTGTTTCTGCGCTTATTGCTTATTCTTTTCTGCCTTCCAAGCCTTCGCTCGGTTCTCTGCCGCTTCTGAACGAGGCTTTGGTTTTTTGACCTTTTTTCCGTCGAACTCACGTGATTTATTATTTTATTCGCCTCTTTCGAATGCTTCTGCATCGGCGAGGATTGCTTTGAACCGGTCGGTTTCGCGGATGGGGTCGAAGATATCCCAGGCGAGGGTAGGCAGAAGCGTATCCGTTCTGCGGTACGAATTCGACCAATAATGTCTGGTCTGGCCATACAGATACGGCAGCTTGGTTTCTGTGATCACATTGTGATTTTTAGCAGCAATTCGTGCATGTCTGACCATCTTTTCAAGCCAGTCCATTGCTTCATCTGGACGGTTCAATCTCATACTGTTCAGCGCACACTGATCATACCATAGAATGCTGAAGGATATTTCATCCTCCCGTTCTCCCACCATAAGATCGTAAATATCCGGGTAGAGACGATAACAGGAATAGGCTTCTTCAAATTTACCCTCTTTGTCCCATGAATTACCGATGAGGAGGAGCTCACTCTCCAGGTAATCAAGTGCGTTTATAATATTTTCTGCGTGTTGTCTGCGGCTGTCTTCTTCTCTGCCGAGACACTCATATGCCAGTGCTTTCCAATATCCGCCTTCTGCAGACGGATTAAATACTGTTAATTTTTCTGCATATTCCAGCATTTTCTGAAAGTTCCGTTTACTTTTGTAATGAAACGCCAGCCACATATTTGCGGAATTGAGATACCGGCTGTCCGTACAGTGACCCAGAATTACGTTTGCCTGACGGAATAATTCATTTTCCCACTTTTGTATCTCTTCGGTCTTATCCTTCATTTCATCGCTGTCCTTATATTCGTCCAGCAGACCGTAGATGTGTGCCAATGAAAAATCAAGCAGTTCATAGTTGTTCGGATATACCTCAAGTATCTTCTGCACATCCTCACAGCATTCTTTCTGCCATTCAAAACTGCTGATGCCATCGGGAAGATTAAAGAATTTCTTCCTTGTATCATGGATGAATGCTTCAATCGCCTCTTCCCCATCCGTACCGTCTTTACCGAACAATACATCCGTCGTCACCCCAAACACGTTCGACAGCGGCACAATCTGCGAGATATCCGGCATACAGTCGCCGTTTTCCCATTTTGAGACAGCCTGATTACTCACATTTAGCTGCTGAGCAAGTTCTTCCTGCGTGAAATTTTTCTCTTTTCGCAGTCTGCGGATGATCTGCCCCATTGTTTCGTTCATGTTTGTTCTCCTTTACAAAGTGAGATTCCGGTACCGTTGTATACAGTATATCAGAAGCAGGATTTTTTGTAAAGCGAGACGTACGCGAACGATTTTCAACCTCAGGTTGGAAAACAGTGTCGGCTTATTCGCCTCTTTCAAATGCTTCTGCATCGGCGAGGATTGCTTTGAACCGGTCGGTTTCCCGGATGGGATCGAAGCTATCCCATTCAAGACTCGGTGTAATACGTTTTTTACGCGGATACGATTCATGAGAGGAGGCTGCAAAATCTACGCCAAAGAAGTACGGCAGCTTACTTTCCGTAACCACATTAAAATTCTTTGCATTGATCTGCTCATGTCTGAGCCATTTTTTGAGCCAGTCCATTGCTTCATCGTACCGTCCGAGCTTCATACATGTGGCAGCACACCAGTCATAACAAGGATGATTGGTATAGTACGGCACTTCATCCTCACTGTTCTTGAACATCAGATCATAAATATCCGGGAAGAGTCGGTAACATTCATGAGCTTCATCAAACTTTTTCTGTTTTTCATAAAGATGTCCGAACAGAGAGAGTGCTTGTGAAAGTTTGAATAATGCATCGTCGATACTCAGACTGCAATGCTTCATTGCGTCTTCCGTCCGTCCCATATCATCGTATACGATTGCAAGGAATTTTTCCTTATCGTCTGTGAGTTTTCCTGCGTGCTCTTCCGCTTTAGCGTAATCCTTCATAACACGGTAAATGCTGACAAGCCAGCGGTTGGCTATGTTCAGCAAATAACTGTCGGTGCAGTGATTCAGAATGATATTCGCCTGACGTATCCCTTCGTTCTCCCATACTTTCATTTCGGATTCTTTATCTGTAATCTCATCGGCAAACTGTTCTTCTGTATAATCCCAGAGAAGAAATACTATATTGGCCAGTGAACAGCAAAGAAGCGCAAAGTTATTCGGATATGTCGCAAGCATTGCCTGTATTTCTTCACAGCATTCCTTACGATGCGCAAATCTGCTCATACCCTCCGCGGGCTTGTTACTGATTTTCCGTTCTGCTTCACGGATAAACTTGCTTACTTCTTCATCCCCATCCGTGCCATTCTTGCCGAACAGCACATCCGTCGTCACGCCAAACACATTCGACAGCGGCACGATCTGCGAAATATCCGGCATTCCGGTTCCGTTTTCCCACCGGCTGACTGCCTGAAAGGTAACATTCAACTGTTCCGCAAGTTCTTCCTGCGTGAGATTCCGTTCCTTACGCAGTCTGCGGATAATCTGACCCATTGTTTCACTCATGATTTTTGCTCCTTACTATAAATTCCGGTACCGTTGTATATAGTATAGCAAATCTTTCGGGGAATGTACAGCAATGTAAATCCGAATGATATTCAACGGAGCATTGAGTTTTGCCGAGAACTTAGCCGCAATACCCCGGATATTCATTCCCCAACGCCGCCCTCGCTTTTGAAATCCAGCTTGTCACATTGTTATTTTTCACGCCATACATCCGCGCAATCTCCGCGCCGGAGTACCCTTTCAGCTGTAATTCAATCGCCTCGATCCCCCTGAGAATCGCTCCCTTGTGCGTCCGTTTCGCTTCATGAAGCAGTTTCGTCAGCTCGCCTGCAAGAACTGCGTCATCTACAGTTCCGGAAGCCTGCAGAAATATCGAATGCGAATCCTCTTCATCACCGACCACAGCATCAAAACTGAGCGTATTCCCATAATGCTTCTGCGCCGTCCGGCACTGGTCGATCATGGCGTTATATACCACACGACTGGCATATGTCTGGAACTGTGTGCTGTGATCGTATGTAGCCGCCGCACGGCAGAGAGCCAGACAGCCGCACTGGTACAACTCCTCGAACTCCATGCCGCGGATGGTTTCATTGGGATGAATCTTCGTGCAGTACATCGAATTATTACATTAATTTGCTAAAACATATTGACTCTATAGCTGACTATAATGTTATAATACATACAGAAAAATATTACACAGGAGACAGTTATGCTAAAGATCGGAGAACTTGCTAAAATCTGCAATGTAAACGTCCAAACTCTCCGGTATTACGAGAAGATCGGTGTTCTTGACGCTGATTTTATTGATACGGAATCCGGATATCGATACTACAAACCAGATAAAATCAAAGTGTACCATAAAATCCTGCACCTGAAAGAGCTTGAATTCTCCCTTGCGGAAATCCGTCAGTTTCTAACACTTCCGTATAAGGAACAGTGTCGGATGTATCAGGCAAAGAAAATGAGTATTCTTGAATCCATGAATCGGCTGGAAGAAAAAATCAAACAGATCGATACATCCTGTGAAAATCCGAATGCAGGAATTATTCCATTGAATGAGCAGATATTGAAAATCGCCTTTGAGGATGATCCGAGAGTTGTGGGAAAGTGGGTCTACTGCGGCAATTCCGGAAAACGTGAGAAATTCATAACCGAAGACAACCTTGCGGTAAGGGATGTCATGGAGAAAAACCTATATTTTTGTCCGGGTGGCACACCGGTCTGGATGTATTTCTGGACAAAGGGAATACTGTACTATATTTTTGAAAGCTATAATATTTTGATTCCGAATGAATACCGCATTTTTGACAGCGGTGGTAAGAGATATATGGCAATCGACTTCATGTCAGATAGGTTTATGGGTACATTCTGTGACGATACCATACGTATTTACCGTCAGGAAAATACCCATGAATATACCGTAAAGGAAACTTACGAATTTCGTGATGATGTCAATCGCCATTTTATTCCCGATAATCGTGTCCTCGGCGAATGGGAGACAGTAGACTGCATCAGAAACAAGTTGGATTTTACAGCAAATTCTGACAAGTGGAAAAACATTTCATTTCCGATTACAGGCATTACTTTTTTTGAGAGAGGAATCTGTTATAAAACATGGAAGAACGGTACACATGATGTTGGTTACAGTTATACTTCTGAGGTTGTCATGAATCCGGTACATGAATATGCCGAACACTATGAAATACGAACGCATGATGGAACAGACTTTCTGATCCTTGAGCATAAAAGCGGTGATTATTCCTATCTCGGCAAGATATATTCATATTATGTATTCAGAAGAAAATCCCGCTGAAGAACAAAAAACGGAGGATATTTTTCATGAACAAAAAAACAACTGTCAAGCGAACAGTCACTGTCTTTGATGCTGTAGTCTACTGTCTTATAATGTTCGGAACCAATTTTATCAGTTACTATGTGGCGATCCTTTCTTATAATATTATCGGAAAACTCGTAGGACTGGACGGACCCGTTTCCGACTTTGCGAAAGCTGTCCCTATTATTATTCTGGACATGGGAGTTGCTTTTTCCGTCGTTCTCCTCGCAGATTTCCTGTTTTTCCGTGGAAAAATGGAGAAATGGACAAAAGCCTCCTTTTCACCATATGCCCTGAGTATCAACTTCTCCGTTTTAGTTCTGCCCTCCGAAGTTCTCCGTTTTCTCTTATGTATGCTTTTCCGGAAACCAGGAGCGATCTTCGGTTACCGCTTTTTCGATGGTATCTTCACATTTATTCCAAGTTTTCTCCATGATCAGTTTTATTTAACCCCTCACAATCGACTGGACAGTATACGTGAACGTGGCTTCTCCTTCGGTGATCATCTGACGTTTTTTCTGTACTATCTCGGATATTTTCTTTTCACCTGTATGGTACTCTATTTTCTTTTCCGGTACCTCTGGAGAAAGCAGAAACAGAAACATTTCTATGAAGAGCAGAGCAAGCTGCGCATGGATTATGTCCCGTCAAACGGCACTTCCCTGCACCAGCAGATAAACGAAAATAACTTTTATTATGAAAGTCAGCTGACTCATGAAGATTGCTTTATCTTCGGTGCGGTATCGCTTGGAAGTCATTTTATTACATACATTATTTCGGGGCTCCTGTTCGCCCTTCTCTTCGGCATGCTTCCACAGTTCATACAATATCTGCTGCAAGGGCTCTTTTACACTGTACCCCCTTTCTTTCTGATCCGTAAATACCTCCGTGCCGCCATTCCTTCCATGTACTCACTGGCTGATGATGACGCCCTCTGGCACAAGAAAGCGGTTTCTCTGATGTTACCGGGTGAAATCTTACGGTTTATTCTCGGACTTCTCCCCTCTCCACTTCTGCGATACGGTATGCTTACATTCCCTTTTGCCTCCTTTCTGTACGATCTGGTATACATAACACCAGCCGGAAAGCAGGAAACCATTATTGTAAATGGTACCCCTGAATTTTCGGATGTTGTGGTTTTTCTGTTGATTTATCTTGCTTGTTTCGCTCTTTATGAAGAGGTTGTCCTTCGTATATTCCGAAATCTTCTTATACGGCATACCAGCAATCTGAAAAGTGAGATGAAAGAACGGGATATTTTGAAATCATGATATATTGCAGTATAGCATATATCCTCCGTAAAAAAAGAAAAAGCCGGGAACAGTTCCATCATGTATGGACAAGAACTGCTCCCGGCTTCACTTTACTGATCGTCAAACAGACTTCTCACAGGCTTCGCTGTCGGTTTCGCTGTACATTTCGCTTGATGTTTACGGAAAGGCCGGGACCTTGTACGGTCATGCCGACCGCGGCGTGAGAAGAATCTGTATTTCGGGTACCCTGTGAGCCGCCGGGGATCAATCACGGCAGTACCTCATCATCAGGTAGTATAACCGCCTACGGTGGGGTCGGTGATGGTGGGACCGGAGTATGCGCCGAAGAGACACTTATGGAGCTACGCTCCATAAGTGAGTAATCTTATCCTGGATGCCGGGAATGATCTGGGAGTTGAACAGCGCAACCATGGCGGTGATCAGGAGGGAGCCGAGGATGACGGCGATGATAACCTTGACGCCTTCGGAGATGTAGAAATCGCCGTTTTCGTTGTCGAGAGCTTCCTCTGCGGAGTCCTTCAGATTCTGAGCCTTGATGTATGCTTTGGTGGTGAGAGTTCTGATAACGTTTGTCATAATAAAAATCCTTTCGTTGAAGAAAAATGTATTGTTGTTTGATAAATACCGCCGGGATTGATTCCTTTGGCCGATGTTCCTTTCCGGAAACGGGATGCGGCGGCGTTGGTTGATAATGGAAATGGGGTTGGAAAAAAGTTTTGGCGTCGGGCTGCTGTCGCCCCTTAGATATAACCACTCGGGTATTGCATAGATTCGTCTCCTTTATCAGAATAAGATACCGATGGAATCTACAACCTGTGTCACAAGCACTACGCCGTAGATCAGCAGAATGCAGAACATCATGAACATACAATATTTCTGCATGGCCTGCGGGCGTTTCATGGCTTCCTTTTTCAGGTTGGCCTGTTCCAGCTGGCGCATATCGAAGCAGATCATTTTGAAATAGATCCGCTGGTCATCCCCGCGCAGAACACCGATCAAACCGCGGATCACGTCGGACATCAGGGGACTGTTCACACGCTTTTCCAGTTTCAGCAGAGCGTTTTCGTAGTTGCCGGTTTTCATATCGGCAACGGTCTGGTCAAGCTCAGCACCGAAATCTTTGTCCGCGACCCGTCGGTATGCGGTGAACATCCGCAGAATATCACGGTCGATCTCCAGATTCTGTGCAACGGCAGAAGCAAACCGTGGGATTTCCGCCTCGATCCGTTTCCGGCGTTTCGCCACATAATCCAGAATCTCCTGGTATTTCATGAATCCGGTCAGGCATCCCAGTGCAATACCCACCAGCACAAACAGCGGGGTCAGGAACCACAGCGGGATGGTAGTGAGGATAATCAGGAGTGCCCGGGTGATTGCGGAAGCTATGTAGTTCTCCGGCGTCATCTTGATTCCGGCAATGGCAAGTGCGTTCTCCAGATGCGCTCGCTTCAGGGGATCGGGATGAATGAACCGTGAAAACAGGTCGGCTACTTTTGCGATATACACGTCCCCCAGATTTTCTTTCCGGGTTCCTTCCCTTCTGCCGGACAGAATCATCATTTTCGATGTCTGACCGGTGGGGATGTCCCTGCCGACACAAATGAAGTTATAGCAGGCAATGCCTGCCAAAGCTGCGGTCAGCATGACGAGTAATACTGCAGTCACAGGCTACACCCCCTTGTATTCGATGGGTTCGGACAGCTTCATGATCCGCAGGAAGGAAACCAGTACAATCGCCGCACAGACTGCCAGCGTGATCTTGCCCTGTGTGGTATACACAAGAGTGTCGAACCACTCATGGTTGATGAAGTACAGAAGCGGTACATTGACTGCTACAAGCCCCATCATCATGAAGGCTTCCCGTTTGACCGATGCCACACTGCTGTCCAGTTCGGACTGTACCACACGGACATCACTGAACTTCTGAATCGTCGTCAGCAGCGTATTTTTCATGGTGCGGTCAGACTGACAGCGGATCAGGGTGTTGACCCATTCGTGAAAGATCACATTGGGAATCTTCAGCTTCAGCCGGTTCAGTGCGGAAACCGTATTGGCATTGATGAGTTCGGATTCGGTGATGAATTCCTCAAAATGAACCTTCACCGGCGGATTGATGAAGCCGATGTTTTCCCTGACGGATTTCAGGATATCCTCCGTCCGCATGTAGGATGTGGTGATGATGGACAGTGCCGTTTCCAGTTCGGCATTGAGCTGTTTTTTGTAGGTTCCTGCGGTGGAGCGGATATAGAATACCGGAATGTATGCAAAGGCGATTCCCAGCACAGGTACCAGAAAGGCGTTCCCGAGAATCAGGGCGACCAGACATCCGGCGGCAAATCCGATAACGGCGAAGGTTTTGACGGATTCAAACTTGCCTTCCCGTCCGGTGGCTTTCAGAATCTCCTCGATCTCGTAGGATTCTCTCCGGAAGAAACCTCTCGGCGTGCTGCCGGACATAACTTCCAGATCATCTGCCAGAGTGGAGCTGCCGTTTCCTTTG
>JBGVOJ010000743.1:0-8209 GCA_045126415.1 Eubacteriales bacterium
GGATCTGGTGCGTACAAAGAAAAATGCGTTTACACTGGAAGATATGGTGACAGAAGGCTACGGCGGTGTGATCTGTGTGGAGGCCGGCGGTCCGACACCGGGACTTGGCTGTGCCGGACGAGGAATCATCGCGGCACTGGAAAAACTGAAAGAAAAAGGTGCCTATGAAGTCTATCAGCCCGATGTGGTGATTTACGACGTACTGGGTGACGTAGTCTGCGGCGGATTTTCCATGCCCATGCGTGCGGGCTATGCCGACCGGGTTTTCGTCATCACCTCCGGGGAAAATATGGCGATCTACGCCGCTGCCAATATCGCAATGGCGGTCAACGGCTTCGGTGAACGCGGTTATGCCGGACTGGGCGGGATCATTCTCAACCGCCGGAACGTGAAAAATGAGGACGAAAAGACCGCGGAGCTTGCGCGTGACATGAATACGGCCGTTGTCGGAACCATTTCCCGCAGTCCGGTGGTCACCGATGCGGAAGAACTCGGCAAAACCGTTGTGGAAGCCTTCCCGGACAGCGATATGGCACAGGAATACCGTACCATTGCCGACACCATGCTTGCAATCTGCAAAGGATGATCAAATTATGCTGAAAAAAGTAAACGAAACTCCCCATACCGACGTAAAGGTACACCTGCGCGACGCAGGTTTTCCCGCGCCCTTTGCGTCGGGGCTGGAATATGCCGCACCCGCACGGGGAACCTGGAACATCGTTCATGTGGGAATGCTGATTCCCGAAGCCCATGAAATTTTCGTCTGTGCCGCCGGATGTCTGCGCGGCGTGGTGCTGACCGCTGCCGAAATGGGAGCTTCCCATCGCTTCTCCACCGTGGAAGTGAAGGAGGAAAATCTTCTGAACGGCGATATGGAAGACCTCATCATCGAGGGTGTGGAGGATATCCTGCACAAACTCCCGAAAATGCCGCCGGCCGTGCTGGTTTACACGAGCTGTGTCCACCATTTTGCCGGATGTGATCTGGACATGGTCTACCGGATTCTGCGGGAACGCTTCCCGGACGTGGATTTCACCGACTGTTATATGAATCCCATCATGCGCAAAAGCGGTCTGACGCCCGATCAGCTCATGCGGAAACAGCTGTACAGCCTGCTGAAGCCCTGTGCGAAAAATCCGAAAGCCGCCGCCATTCTGGGGAACGACTACGTGACCAATGAAAATTCCGAACTGGTGAAGCTGATCCGGGACGCGGGATATACCCTGTACGAGATTCAGAACTGCCGGACGTATGAGGAATATCAGAAAATCGCGGAAGCATCGGTGTATATCACCACCTATCCGTCCGCCAAAGCCGGCGGGGATGCTCTTGCCGAACGTCTCGGCGGGACACACATTCACCTTCCTTATACCCTGAATTTTGATGAAATTGACGCAAATCTTGCAAAGCTGGCGGAAGTGCTGGGTGTGGAGGCACCGGATATGACGGAAAAACGCCGGGAATGCACCGACGCACTGCGCCGTGCCCGGGAGGTCATCGAAGAGGACATCACCATCGACTATACCGTTTGTCCCCGTCCCATGGGACTTGCCCGTCTTCTGGCGGATTCCGGCTTCCGCGTGACAAGGGTATATGCCGACAGCTTCACCGGATTCGACAAACCGGATTTTGACTATCTGAAAGAAACATCGGCGGATCTTTATATCCATCCCACGGTCCACGCCTCCATGCGGTTCCACGTCAGTGAAGTCCCCTGTCTTGCCATCGGGCAGAAAGCCGCATACTTCTGTGGGACGGAACATTTCGTGAACATGGTGGAAGGCGGCGGTCACTGGGGATATGAAGCAATTCTCGCTCTGTGTGACGATATGACCGACGCTCACAACCACACAAAACCCATGCGGGAACTGATCGCCGTGAAAGGAATGGGGTGCTCCTGCGTATGAAACAGACTTCCGGAATTATTTCCACCTATTCTGCCGACGTGTTCGGGGTATGCTCCGCGTTGTTTGAACTCGGGGGCATGACCGTAATGCACGACGCGTCCGGCTGCAATTCCACCTATACCACCCATGACGAGCCGCGCTGGATGGACATGGATTCCATGGTGTACATCTCTGGTCTGTCGGAAATGGAAGCCATCATGGGGGACGACTCCAAGTTGATCGGCGACATCGTCTCCGCCGCACGGGAGTTGCATCCCCGGTTCATTACCGTCGCCGGAACACCCATCCCCGCCATGACGGGCTTTGACTTTGAAGCATGCGCCGCCATGATCGAGAACGAAACGGGGATTCCGGCACTCGGGATCTCCACGACCGGTATGAATTCCTACATACACGGGGCATCTGCGGCGTATCTGGCGTTCTGCAGAAAATTTGTACGCCGGGATGTGCAGAAATCCGCCGTACCTTCCTTGAATATCCTCGGCATGACGCCGCTGGATTTTTCCGTGAAAGGCGAAGCTCAGTCTGTGGAACGGTTCTGCAGAAATGCGGGATTTGCCGTTAATGCCAATTTTTCCATGGGATGCACCTTCGATGAACTGACAAACGCCGGCGCGGCGCAGGTGAATCTGGTAGTATCCGCCGCCGGACTGGAGACCGCTCACTGGATGGAGGAAACCTTCCGCATTCCTTATGTGATCGGAACTCCTGCCGCCGGTGCGCATGCCGATTCCCTTGCCGGTGCTCTGCGCGATGCCTCGGAGACCGGAGTTTCCCGTCTCCACAGCCGGTATACGGGGGACAGCGGCATTGTCATCATCGGCGAAAACGTCCGTTCCATCGCCCTTGCGGAAGCGATCACCGGAGTCACGGGACAGCCGTGCCGTGTCGTTTCTTCCGTATCCGACGCCGTTTTACGGGAAGGGGATATTTACGCACCGTGGGAAGACGACGTGATCGAAGCACTTCGCGGCGCAAAAGCCGTGATTGCCGATCCGCTGTTCCGGCCGGTTGTTCCTTCCTGTGTGAAGTTCATTCCCAATCCCCACGAAGCATGCTCCGGACGGATCTGGCGGGACGAGATCATCAACCCGGCCGAGAGCATCGAAACAATTCTCAGTCAACTTTAACTTTAACATAAAAGGAGATTTCTGACATGAAAAAGTTCACAAAAATCCTTGCAGCGCTTCTGGCAGTCTGCACAATGCTCCCTCTGAACGGATGTGGTACCGCGCCTGTACAGAGCGGATCCCACACCATTACCGACCATGCCGGCAATGAAGTGCAGATTCCCGATGAGATCGACAGCGTGGTCTGCACTGACCTTCTTCCGCTGCCGTCCGTACTGACCGTCTTTTTTGATTCCGCCGAAAAGATCAGGGGCATTGCTCCCAATTCCATGACCGCAGCCGAAAACGGTCTGCTGGGTGAGCTTTATCCGGAAATTCTGAATGCCGAAACCGGATTCATGAGCGGTTCTTCCGTGAACGTGGAAGAACTGATGAAGCTGGAGCCGGATGTGGTGTTCTACAGTGCTTCCAGTCCGGATCTGGGCAAATCCCTCACGGACGCAGGCTTCAATGCCGTGGCGCTTTCCGTGAATAAATGGGGCTACAACTCCATTGAAACGCTGAACAACTGGATCGCTCTGCTGTCGGAGATTTTCCCGGACAATGATAAGAGCGAAATTGTGGCGAAATACTCCGAGGACATCTACAATCTGGTACAGGAACGTGTTGCCGGAATTGCCGAAGAGGATCGTCAGCGTGCCTTCTTCCTGTTCAAATACGATGAGACCATGCTGCAGACCTCCGGTTCCAATTTCTTCGGAAACTGGTGGGCGGAAGCTGTCGGTGCGGTGAACGTGGCGGCAGAACTGACCGCAGACAATGCCGTCAACGTGAATATGGAACAGGTTTATGCCTGGAATCCGTCCCTGATCTTTATTACCAACTTCACTTCCGTGATGCCCGAGGATCTTGCGGCGGGTGCGGTCGGCAGTGATAACTGGAGTGCCGTGGATGCGGTCATCAACGGCAATGTACACAAAATGCCCCTTGGCATGTACCGCAGTTATACTCCCGGCGCGGATACTCCCATCACGCTGCTGTGGCTGGCAAAAGCGGCATACCCCGAACTGTTTGCAGATATTGACATTACAGCCAAGACCGTGGAATACTACCGCGACGTGTTCGGCGTGGAACTGACCGGAGAACAGGCGGCTTCCATTTTCGAACCGTCCGCAGCAGTCGGCAAAGGTTTCGGCAATTAATCGTTTAAGGAGGCATCTATGTCACTGAACAATACACCTTCCGGCGAACGGATCACCATCGGGTTCTTCGGCATGAGAAACGCCGGCAAATCCAGTGTGGTCAATGCCGTGACCGGTCAGGAATTATCCGTGGTTTCCGATGTGAAGGGAACCACCACCGACCCGGTAAAAAAAGCGATGGAGCTTCTGCCCATCGGCCCCGTTGTCATCATTGATACCCCCGGTATGGATGATGAAGGAGATCTGGGCGAGCTGCGTGTGAAAAAAGCCCGCCGGATCCTGTCCGAAACCGCCATTGCCGTTCTGGTAGTGGACGGTACGGCAGGACTGGCCGACGGAGACCGCATGCTTCTGGATTTATTCAAGAAAAAAAAGCTCCCTTATGTTGTGGCGTACAACAAATCCGATCTTTCCGGCTTTACGGCAGGCAGTGACGGCGTTGCTGTCAGTGCGGTCACCGGAGAGGGGATTCATGCGCTGAAGGAAAAATTGGGATCCTTCGCAAAATCCATGCAGAATGAGAAAAAAATCGTCTCCGATCTGCTCTCTCCCGGGGATACGGTCGTTCTGGTAATCCCCATCGACGATGCAGCACCCAAGGGACGTCTCATTCTCCCCCAGCAGCAGACGCTCCGGGACATTCTTGATGCGCACTGCACCGTGATCTGCTGTCAGGATACGGAGCTGAAACAGACCCTTGCCGCTCTGGCGAAGAAACCGCGGCTGGTCATCACCGACTCCCAGGCGTTCGGGCGGGTATCGCGGGATACGCCCGACGATATTCTTATGACGTCTTTCTCCATCCTGTTTGCTCGGTATAAGGGTGACCTGGCGGAACTGGTCCGCGGCGCGGCAGCTCTGTCGAATCTGAAGGACGGGGACCGTGTCCTCATTTCCGAAGGATGTACCCACCATCGTCAGTGCGGCGATATCGGAACGGTAAAAATGCCCGCGTGGATCGAGAAATTTTCGGGAGCGAAGCCGGAGTACACCTTTACGTCCGGCGGAGAGTTTCCGGAAGATCTGTCCGGCTACAAAGTATGTGTCCACTGCGGAGGCTGTATGCTCAACGAACAGGAAATGAACTGGCGCATTGCACATGCCGGAGAAGCCGCTCTTCCGATCGTCAATTACGGCATTGCCATCGCGCAGATGCACGGAATCCTGCGGCGCAGTCTGGAACCTTTTCCGGAAATCCTTGCACTGCTGGATGCGGAAAACAGAGAGTAACAGGAGATACGATTTATGGATTTTTCTCATGAACCCGAGCATGTGATTTACCTGGCCGGCGGATGCTTCTGGGGAGTCGAACACCTGGTGCAGTCCATTCCCGGCGTGATCGATGCCCGGAGCGGCTATGCCAACGGAACCGGGGAGGAAGATGCCGACTATAAGACGGTCTGCACCGGAAAAACCGGTTTCCGTGAGACGGTACGGGTGGAATACGATCCCGGACAGGTAAGTCTGGAATCCCTGCTGCTGGCATATTTTTATGTGATCGACCCGACGGTGCAGAACCGGCAGGGCGGGGACATCGGTACCCAGTACCAGACCGGAATCTATTACACGAATGAAAAAGCGAAGGAAACCGTGGAGCGGATCGCAGAGATCGAACGGACGGGCAGCGAACGTTTTTTTGTGGAGATCGGCCCCCTGCTGAATTTTTACTCCGCCGAAGAATATCATCAGAATTATCTGGAAAAGAATCCGGGCGGCTACTGCCACATTCCGAGGAACGAAATGAAGCTGTTCTCAAAACTGCGGATCGATCCGGAAGATTACCGGAAGCCTGCCTCGGAGGTCGTCCGTGACAAGCTGGCGGAGCTGCAATAACAGTGAAAAACAAAATTGATTTGTACAGAACAGAGGTTTTCTCATGCTGAAGAACTTTACGGAATACGCCTTTGATGTGATCATTCAGGCCGGACAATCCAATGCGGAAGGCTACGGCTTCGGTCCGGTCGAGCATCCCTATTCGAAAAATGACCGTGTCTGGTATCTGAATTCGGATTTTACGATTACGCCGGCGGCGGAACAAGTGAACGGAAATGAGATCCAGAGCAATTTTGCGCTGCCTTTCGCGCGCGAATATCTGGAGAAAGGATATCTCGCGGAAGGACGGCGGCTGCTGATCGTGCGCAGTGCGGTCGGCGGTACCGGATTTTTGGAAAATAGCTGGAAACTGACGGATGATCTGTATCTCCGGATGATGGAGATGACCCGGACGGCACTTTCTCTGAATCCGGAGAACCGGATTGTCGCTTTCCTGTGGCATCAGGGCGAAACGGATGCCACGAGTCATGCTTCGTTTGAAGTGCATTATAACCATCTGATGAACCTTCTCCGGTCGGTGACCGAAGAATTCAATGTGCCGGAACTGCCGTTTGTCGCCGGCGATTTCGTGCAGCACTGGAAGAACGATAATATCGAAATCTGTACGCCGGTTGTGGAGGCTATTCGTGCGGTCTGCCGGGACTATCCGTACGGCGCCTTCGTGGAAACCGACGGCCTGCTGTCCAATTATCAGGAACTTCACCGCGATCCGCTGGGATGGTTTGACCCGATCCATTTTTCACGGAAGGCGATCTATGAACTGGGCGGCCGGTATTTCGAGGCTTTTGCGCGGATATCCATGAAATAAAACAAGGGGACTGAATTCATGAAGATTATCAATACTACGTCGGTGTTTCCGCCCTGCTGGGATCCGGTGAACGTGCTGACCCGCCATGCAGCCATCGGTTACGACGGACTGGATATGGCGTTCGATTACTGTGTACAGGAAAAAGACTTTCCGTTCATGACGGAAAAGTATGAAAACTGGGCGTATATGCTCCGTGACAAGGCGGAACAGCTGGGCATGGCGTATACCCATTCCCATGCTCCCTTTGATGCTTCGGCGAGAGGGGAACTGGTGGAACGCAGCCTCCGCTGCGCCTCCCTTCTCGGGGTCCGGTACATGGTTGTACACCCCATCTGGCAAAATGCGGACGGGATCCTCCATGACAAAGAAACCTTCCTTGAGGTCAACGCGGAAGCCATCCGTCCCCTGCTGGAGTCCGCCGAAAAACACGGTGTGATCCTGCTGTCCGAAAATCTGCTCTGGGGGGCGTCGATCCATGCGCAGACGATCGCGCATCTTGTGGAAAAAGTCGATTCCCCGTGGTTCGGCTGGTGCTATGACGCGGGACATGCCCATGCTTTTCACGACAGTCTGGAGTCGTTCCGGAAGGTCAGCCGTGCGCCGCTCTCCCTGCATATCCAGGATAATCACGGAGACGGACGCGATGAGCATCTGCTCCCCGGCAACGGTACGCTCGACTGGGGCGATTTTCTCCGTTCGCTGAAAGCGGCAGGGTATACCGGGGAATTTGTCCTTGAGGCTCATCATCAGCCGCTGGAAGCACCGGATGAAGAGCGTGACGCCATGCTCGCGGATCTGCTGGAACGCTCGAAGAAAATGGCTGCGTATTACGACAGTCTCTGATGCCGAAAACGATAAAAAACGTGAGTACATCGTACCCCAATGTCACTAAGTTAGTGGCAAAGGCTGTGCGAGTATCCCTGTAAGAATGAGTGCATCCCCGTGCGGGATGCACTTTTTCTGCAAAAAGGGCATGACAAATAAGCGGATCAAAAAATCCGCTAAAAAAAGCTATTCAAGACGCAGTATTTATGCTATTCTATAAAGGAAGCTAACCGCTTTTTTAGCGGCCACATTCCGAGGTCTGCTTCTGCCGGTACGAATGGGAGAAAGATGCCTCCGGATCGTAGCTTCAACATCTGGTGGAGATACATTACCAAGAAGGAATTGTCTGCAAACCTGTACCGCAACAGAAAAATTGGCTTTGCAAGGGTATTTTCTGTTTGTTTTTCGAATGACTACGTGTGAGGTAATCAATTCAGAAAAGTTGTACATGATTAGTCTGGCAAAAACCTCCTGGCATATGTACTCCACCTTTTTTGCGTGAAAATGCAGGAGCCCAATGGTGTATTTCAGTTCCCGAAATGCCGTTTCAATACCCCAGCGCAT
>JBGVOJ010000744.1:0-2446 GCA_045126415.1 Eubacteriales bacterium
AAATGCAGAACTGGATCGACGAAAAGGACGGCTGCGGCTCGTCAGACAACATCGACTTCCTGTTCGGCTTCATCGGATACGACTACCGGATTGTGGTGGATAAAGCAGCGTTTGCGGATGAAATTACCCGTTCCATCGAACAGAATCATCCCGTGATTGCCAGAGTCAGTGGTTCTCACGGCAGATTCCGTGTTATCACCGGACAGGATGGGGACAGGCTGTTGGAGCCGGATTACAAGGGCGCACAGAATTTACCGGAGCAGAGCATCACTTACGCCGAAATCGAGCGGTTGTACAGTATTGTTGAGAAGATTCCCCGCCGGTTCACGGAAAAAGACGGGCTGAAACGGATCGAAAAGATCATGGAATACAATGAAACAGCCGGACTGTGGGATGAATATCAGCAGAAGATGGGCTGGTACGGAGGAATGGATTCCATCCCTCCGGAAGAACGTGCCGTCCGGATGAAACGCACTGCCGATACCATGTGGCACACCTTCAACTGTCACAACTTTGCGGAAGTTTTCCGGAACCGGATCACAGACACACTGAAGCAGCCGGATTATGATGAGATACAGAAAATCATCAACCCGTCCTATGGCTACACGCATGACCTCGCATGGTCGCTGATCGGCTGGAATGATGTGACCGACTGGGTCAAACCCCATATTGGCATCGTGATCGGATATGCGGAAGCGGTACAGCTCATCCTGGGGCGGATCCAACAGAACGACCGGGATGTACTGGCGGCGGTAAAACGGGCGTTGGAAAGGCTGGAACAGAAATGATCGATAAAAATAATCCTGATTACACCTCTCCTATGCAGGAAGCCATCTGGAATGCTGCCACAGATCTGGTGCCGCTGGATGTAACACTGCCCATGATCCCGGCGGAGTACCACGAAAGCTGTACACAGTGGCATACCTATCTCATCGATCTGCTGAACGATATGTATATCCATACAGACGAATATCTTGCTGACAGCGATCTGCAGACGTACATCCGCTGGTTCTGGATATGGCTGTACAAATGGTATACATTCGAAAGCGGCACCTTCTTCGCAAGTCCTGCTGTACATAAGAAATTTGTGAAGAAAATGGGCGTACCACTGTTGGATTTTCTCTGCGGTAAATGGGGATTCCACGTGGAGATGACAGATGCGGAAGTACGGCTCACCAATAGGAAATATCCACTCCTGCTTACGGCTGTACATGACATTCTGGCGGCAGCATACGAAAATTACAACGTCAACTGCGGCGACTACCTGACCTTCTGTGACTGCCGGGCACTGGTGAACTACAAACGGACATATCATGATATGATCGTTTTGCTGAACCGGGAAGGACGTGCCATGGCGGAGATTATCTGCGAATATGCTATTGCCAACAGCATCAAACCTGCCAAATGCACCTATTTCAGCCGGGTGGAATTCAAGAAGAAGGGAAAGATCGTGTTCGTTCTGGATGTGGTAAAGGGCAAGGATATGAAAATCAGCATCGGCTTTGCAGAACTGGACAGCCCGGCATTTGCGAAGATTGCAGAAGCAGTAGACGGATACGAGGACAAAGCGGAATTCGCAAAGTTCTGGCGGCAGAATCTGAAAAAATGTACCTCTTGCAATCCGAACTGTCAGAAACGGATTACCCCGGTGGAGGTGTTTGGGCTGAACTGTATTATCTGTCAGGCATACCTGCGGATGTTCCAGCCGAAAAAAGAGGATCTGAAATACATATACAGACTAATCTCCCTGCGGGCAATGGTGATCGATGCAGGTATATCGGAACCATTCTACCCCGGGAACGGATGAAAGGAAATCATTATGCGCAACACCCTCGAAACCAAAACCATCGACCAGCTTCACACCGCACTGGTGTCCTACAACAGCTATATGTGTGATATCCCGGAAACCTTTCCTGTTCTGCCGGAGTACTTGTACGGGCTGACGGAAACACAGTTCTGCAGCGCATTCGTGCAGTTTGAGCAGATCATGACGAAGATTTACACACACCTCTCCGAACATCCGGAATCTGCCGGGCTGACGGTACTGGATAAAAAGACCGGTGAATGGAAAGTGCAGTCTTCCCAGCATATCAGTTGTGTGAAAAAACTGCTGTATGTCCTCGGACGATTCAGCGAGCCGGATGGGGACGCTCTGCACATCCCCATGAACACCCTGATGAACGCATACATGACTTATTATCCCAATACATCCGTGGAACTGGCGGATACCGTAAAAGAATCGGATAGAGAAAAGCAGGACAAATTCTATACCACAAAACATATGCGGATGGTATTCGACTGCCTGACAACGTTCGGATTTGTTTTTGATGGTCTGGATGCTCCGGAAACGCTGGCAGTAGATGTGCGGTACCCCGAAAATCCGGCGGTACTGACGGTACTGCATGCCTTTGCATCCGCAAAAATATGCCGGATCAGCTTCGGATTC
>JBGVOJ010000745.1:0-1303 GCA_045126415.1 Eubacteriales bacterium
GTGAAGATCACGCTCCCGCCGACCGCGACCCTTGCGGACGTCTACGAGGCACTGAACCACGAAATCGTCAGCTACCGTGAAAATCCCGGCGGGGACTTCGACGATACCGCCCGTTTCTTCACGAAATTTCCCGGACTTCTCTTCAAGTTCACCGTGGCCACCCTGCGCTTCCTCGACTACTTCGGACTGATGCCGAAATTCATCGCGAAGGTCAGCCCGTTCCACTGCTCATATTTCATCACGTCGATGGGCTCGCTCGGCATCCCGCCGATCTATCACCATCTCTATGACTTCGGCACCTGCCCCGTCTTCTTCTCTTTCGGCGCAAAACGCCGTGCATACGAACTGGACGCACAGGGCATCGTCAAAAAGAAGAGTTATATGGACTTCACCTTCGTCCTCGACGAACGCATCTGTGACGGCTACTACTACGCCTCCGCCCTCCGCATGCTCAAAAACATCATTAAAAACCCCCAGCAGCTCGACAATCCCCCGGAGACTGTGGTGGAGGATATTGAGTGAATTTTTCTCGGGGAAACCTTTTTTTGAGGAAAAAGGTTTCCCCGAACCCCTTCCCAAAACCTTTTCAGACAAATATATTTACAAGGTGCAGTGCAGACTGTACGGAAAGGAGTTTTTCTATGGCTGATGTACGTTATTTATCCGACATCGATGCTCTGAAACAGCGGATTATTGCGGAATTCGACGAATACTACACCGATTATGATCCGTGTACCTCATCCCTGCTTGCGAAAATGGACGAACTGGCGGCGGAAACCGCCGGGGAACCGATGATTTCACGGAAAGCGGCGATGCACGAGATGCTCGCGCGCGAATGTCCGGTGCATCTGTTCCGCGAGACGCCGTTTTTCTTTGAAATTTCCTCCGGACGCGGACGGTATACGTGGGGCGGTCTGCAGTCTCCGGTCGGTTCGTATTTCCATGACCGTTCCGCGAATGAATGGCTGAACGTCTACGGCGCCGAAACGGAAGCTGACCGCCGCAACGGGTATCTCCATGCCTGGAACAATCCCGTCGGCTTTGACCATCACTGCCCCGGCTACGATAACCTCCTTGCGCTGGGTATCAACGGCATCATCCGAAAAGCAGAAGCCGCGCTCGCCGACTGCGTTGATCCGCATAAGCAGGCTTTTTATCAAAGCGTCATCCGCACCAACCAGGCACTCCTATCTCTTGCCGGGCGCTTTGCCGACTGCGCCCGAGCGCTCGCAGCTCAGTCGGCAGACGACGAAACGCGCGCTCATTATCTGCACATAGCCGAAACCGCCGGCTTTATTCCCGC
>JBGVOJ010000746.1:0-5384 GCA_045126415.1 Eubacteriales bacterium
CCAGGCAGAGGAAGCGCTGGCGTCCTGCACCGACGAAAAAAAGCGGGAATTTTATCATGCAGTAATCCGCAGCAACCGTGCGCTGCTCCATCTGGCCGGACGTTTTGCCGAAGAAGCCGCACGTCTCGCAGACGCTGCCTCCGACGAAGCCGAAACCGCGCATTACCGCAAAATCGCCGACGCTGCCGCGTGGGTTCCCGCGAATCCGCCGCGCACGCTGTATGAGGGGCTGTGCACGGTTCTTTTCTACCGTGAATGCGTGGGTTCCCTTGAAGGGATCGGCTTCAGCACGTTCGGACAGCTTGACCGGATGCTGTATCCGCTCTACCGGGACGACCTCGCTGCCGGACGGACAACGCCGGATGAGGTTCTGGAGTTATTCAGCGGTCTGCTGCTGTACACCGAAGTCCGTTTTGACGCGGCGCGCGGCTATCACGAAACCTCGACCACCATCGAACTCGGCGGCTGCGACCGTGCGGGCAATGTCGTCTACAACGAACTGACCGCGCTGATTCTCGACGCGGTAATGAACGTCCATTCGATCAACACGAAGATCAACTGCCGTATTTCGAAGAATCACCCGGCCGAATATCTTGAAAAAATCGCGTATATTCAGCTTTCGGGTCTCCCGACCCTGATGATGCACAACGACGACGTGCTGATTCCCGGCCGCGTGAACTGCGGACAGGACGTGGAAGACGCGCGGATGTACGTCGGCGGCGGCTGTCACGAAATCGTTCTGCAGGGAACGGAAGTCTGCACCCGCGCGGACACGTGGATCAGTCTGCCGCGTATCCTGCTCGGAACGCTGGAACGGCTGGAAACCTGTCCGGATTACGAAACGCTGTACACGGAATACCTCGCGGACGTCCGGAAGTATTATACACGGATCGTGACGCTGAAAAACGAACAGGAACGGAAGTGGTCGACGTATGATCCGCTGCCGCTGTACTCGTCCTCGCTGACGGGATGCCTCGAAAAGGGGCTTGACCTGACGGAAGGCGGCGCAAAATACAACTCCACTGCCCTCTCCCTGCTCGGCACGGCGACTCTGATCGACTCGCTGTACGCGCTGAAAGCGATCGTATTTGACCGGAAAGCGGTCACACTGTCCCGTTTCTGCGAAATCGTCGCCGCCAACTTTGACGGAGAAGAGATACTTCGCCAGCAGATTCTCGAAAAACTCCCGAAGCACGGTATCGGAAACGCGGAACTCGACGCATTCTCCGCCGCCGTTCTGGACGACATCAGCGGCATTGCGGGACAGACCAACGGACGCGGCGGCAAATACCTGCCGGCATTCTACCCGCACGATATCTACACACCGCTCGGCGCGCTCACCGGTGCGACCCCGGACGGACGCCTTGCCGGAAAACCGCTCTCCCGCGGTGTATCACCGAGCGAATTCGTGGCAACAGAAAGTCCGCTTGACCTGATCCACAGCCTGAAAGCGATCGACTTCACAAAATACGCCGACTCCTTCTGCGCCGAGCTGACGCTCCCCGCCATGGAAATGAGCGAAACCAACACCGGCATCCTGACCGCAATCATCCGCGCCTTCCTCGACGCCGAAGGTTCCTCCCTCCAGTTCAACATGATCGACAAAAATGCCCTCCTCGACGCCCGCATCCACCCGGACGATCACCGCAACCTCTTCGTCCGCGTCTGCGGCTACAGTGCCGTCTTCGTCTACCTCTCCCCCTCCACCCAGAACGAAATCCTGGAACGGGCAATAAGATAATTTTTCTCGGGGAAAAACTTTTTGAAAAAAGTTTTTCCCCGCCCCCCTTTTCAAAAGCTTTCAAGCTAAAAGAAAGACAAAGAAAGTGCAGATTTGAAGGAATAAAATTTCTGTAAACCGTACAGACATTTTATCACTTCAGATTTGCACTTTCTTTGTCTTTCCAATAGTTTGAAGTTTTTTGGAAGGGGTTTGGGGAAACCTTTTGTGAACAAAAGGTTTCCCCAAGAAATTCCCCCACTTACCACCCGTACTTTTCGTACTGCGGGGTGAGGACGTTATTGTTGTAGTCGGCGCCTCCCGGGAAGTTTGCGCTCTTGTAGATGCCGGGGGTGATGCCTTTTTCCTTCATAAGGGTTTCGACGGCGACGGCGGTCACGTTCCACATGATGTAGTCGGACGCGATGCCGGACGCTGCCGCGAAGCGGGCTTCAATGCCTTCGACTTCCAGCATGGCTTCCGCAGCCGGTGCGCAGTTGTCGAGGTACATGGTCGCAAGTTCGTACAGCTTCTTGCCGGATTCGTGGACAGGGTCGACCTGTACGGCGTATTCCATGCTCGTGAACGCAATCACTTTTACGCCCTTTTCGACCGCCGCAACGGTGAGGTCAACCACCGATTTCGTACGTCCGGAAACCGAGCTGACAACGAGAACGTCCCCTGCCTTCAGGGATTCCAGCCCGTTGTCGAAGTGGCGGTAGAACAGCGGGCCGCCGCCGCGGGTGATGAGATCCATCTCGATGCTGTGGCAGATGCCGCTCAGGTAGATTTTGCCGCCCGACGCAACCGCGTCCGCGATCAGACGTCCGGCTTCGATGATCCGTTCGGTCTGCGTGTCCCGTACTTTCGCCAGCAGTTCTTCCACTGCCTTGCGATACCGTTCCATTAATTCCATAATTTTTCTCCTTTATTTCGAAATCGAAAATCTGTAGTCTTTGTAATATTCCATAAACCGTTCGCGTTCCGCGTCGCCGAACTGTCCGCGGAGCATATGATAATGCCGGATGATCACGCCCGCGATCGGTTCGAACGCCGGGATCGTGACCTCGCGCTCCAGTCCGAATTCCCGCAGAACACCCGCGAATTCGTCGAACAGGGCGCGGTGACTGCGCCAGACGCTGCCGGAAATCGTGATCGGCAGATCCTTCGGCAGACCGAACTTCCGCACAACTGCGATGAGCTGATCCGCCAGCACTTTGCCCGTTTCGCGGAGAATCTGCAGGGCAACTTCGTCCCCCGCTTCCGCCGCCATCGAAACGACGGGCGCGCACGACGCCACGCATGCCACGGGAGACATCTCCCGCCGGTCGTAAATGTGGAAAATCGCACCGCGCAGGTCGCCCGGACGTCCGAGCTGTTCCGCGATGAGGTCTTCGAGCAGGGTCTTCGGACCGCGTCCTTCGTTGGACTTGATCGCCGCGCCGAACGCGTTTCTCGCCATCCAGTAGCCGGAGCCTTCGTCGGACACCGAAGCACCGTAGCCGCCGAGACCGTCCGAACGGCCGTTGTACCGGTAAAACAGGGTCGCGCCGGTGCCGGAGAGTGCCATCAGCGCGTCGCCGAAAATGCCTGCCGCCGACAGTCCCGCTTCCAGCTCGCCGCATCCCGACGCACTCATAATCACGGTGCCGGTTTCTTTGAGACGTTCCATAAGACCGCCGTCAACGATGCCCGTGACGTGGTCAAGCCGCATCCCCGCCAGACCGAGATTGTCGATCAGGATATCGACATTGCGGCGGATCAGTGCCGCCGACGTGGTATTGTCGCGCATACTCCCCACGCGGCAGGCTTTGATCGGGCGGAACTCTTCGTCGTAAAGTATGGCGAGCACCTTCGACCCGCCGGAATCGACTGCAAGGTAATTTTTCATAGGGTACCTCAATGATAGGTTAAGTGGAGGACTGCCGTCCCGGGAGCGGGTACATCGGATATTCTTCCGTCCCTTCCATGAACGACGTGACATCGCGTACCGCCTGATCTGTTGTCATGGGATGCCAGTGCGTTCCCACGGTACAGGCAGAATCCATCACATCAAACACAAATTCGCCTGCGTCCACATACAGCCACAGAATCCGGTCATGCGCACGGGCGATCAGGATCGGTACATCCATCCGGAAACATTCGTGTGCGGACAGGGTATTCGTCATTGTCAGTGCATAGCGGTCTTTCAGCCGTTCGTAAACGGTGAAAAGATCCTTTTCGGTCATATCAAACATAACTATTTCTCCTATTCTGTCAGCTCCAGCATATAGAGACGGTTCCAGTTTGTTTCTGTGTTCCATTGTGCCACAACCGCGCGTCCGTTTACCATATCCGTCGCCCGGTTGAACAGCGGTTCGCACAACGGTACGCCGTCTTCGTCGGTATAGTAATACAGTCCCGATACCTCATCCAGCATCCGCGTGCAGGGACCGGTCGGAACGGTATTTTCGGTCAGGGTATAGTTTTCGCTGGTATCGCCGGTTTCGGTACGGAGAACCACCCCGTTTTCGTCCATCACGTCTGTAAGATATGCGGAATACACGCCGAGAAAATATCCGTCCTCTGTCCGGTAAATATCATAATACTGATACGGCGTCAGTCGTTTTTCGTACCGGAACAGCGCATATTTCGGAGTCCCCGGTTTGATATCGAAATTCCACGTCATGTCATCGATAAAATATTCCAGATCCTTTTCGTATGCGGCGACGGCAAAATAGCGGTTTTCATACACCGGATGACCAAGAAACATTTTTTCCGTGATTCTGCGCGGTTCACCGCCGGACAGGGACAGACCCCCGGTACTCCTCAGCAAAACTTCTCCGGTATCAAATCCGAGAATCATGGTCGTACGCACACCAGGAGCTTCGTCTTCCGGCGGTTCCTGTCCCCACACCGTCGGCGAAAGCAGGCTGAAGCGTGCAGGAATCTGCCGGGTATCATAGGAATAATACCAGCGGACTGTTTTGGTGTCCCATGCGTACACAAAATCCCCCGACGGAAGCGGGTATATCCACTCATCGAAATGTTTCGCCAGCAGGGAATCCGGCCGGATGTCAATATCGATTTCCGTCAGCGTATACCGCTCAGTAACAACATCCGCAGCAGGAGGTGCGGCAGTTTCTTCCGCCGGAATTTCCGATGGTCTGCCTTCCTCTTCCGGTGAAACTTCCGGAATGAACGTACATCCTGCGGACATGAGCAACGCTGTCAGAAGCAGCAGGAGTTTACAGAATCGTTTCATACGCTTACATATAGAAAATGTTGTCCTTGTATTCCTCAAAAATTCTGGCGTTGTGTTCGTCGCCACCGTCGAGGTTCGCGCTCATGAACACGGGCGGAACGATGCCGTCCGCAATCATCTTTTCGACCGCTTCGATCACCAGCGCGTTCAGGATCGCCGTGCCGACCGCCGTGGAGGTCGGACCGATTTTTTCCTCCAGACCGTCGAGTTTGACGGCCGCGTCGCCCTTTTCGCCGCAGTTGTCGATGACAAGGTCGCACACCTCAAACAGCCGCTTTCCCGACGGATGACGGGACGTCACGCCGTTCGAATATTCAAGATTGGTGATGCAGACCGTACGCACACCCATCGCCTTCGCTTCAATCGCCATTTCCACGGGGACGGTGTTCCGTCCGGAAACGGAGTGGATGATCAGTAAAT
>JBGVOJ010000747.1:0-1334 GCA_045126415.1 Eubacteriales bacterium
TGTATGTGCTATGATATATACGGTATGCGGAGGAAAGATTTTTCCGTTTCCGCATAAAATGAGATAGAGGAGCGTTTCCAATGAGTAGCGTAACAAGTCCGGATCTCCGCAGTCCTGTGGACTTACGTGAAAGGTGAGGAACGCCGAAGGCGGCAGAAGCGGAAATCTGCGGTCTGGTTCGTTTTCCGAAGAGGGTGCGGACTGTCAAAGCGCAAGCTTTGGAGGGCTATCTGTGTGAATCCTGCCGGCGAACTGTATCACGGCATGATATTATTATATTACACAGACAGCCGGTTTTCAACCGGTTTTTCTTTATATCGTTGAAATTCAAAAGAAACGATAAGTTTTATCTGAAAAAGGAGTACCATCATGGGAAAATTCAACAAAGACATCATCTTCAAGGGAGCGGCGACCGCGCTTGTAACCCCGTTTGACGAAAAGGGTGCCGTTGACTATAAAGCATTTGCAAAGCTGATCGATTTCCAGATCGCCGGCGGTATTGACGCGCTGGTCATCTGCGGCACGACGGGTGAAGGTTCGACCCTGACGGACGAAGAACACCGTGAGTGCATCCGTTTCTCCGTGGAACATATCGCGGGCCGTGTTCCGGTGATTGCCGGTACCGGTTCGAACGACACGGACTACGCAAACTCCCTGTCGAAGTATGCGTGCGAAGTCGGTGCGGACGCGCTTCTGCTCGTAACGCCCTACTACAACAAGGCAACCCCGAAGGGACTCATCAAGAGCTTCCTCGACACGGCTGAAAAGACCGACAAGCCGATTATCCTGTACAATGTTCCCTCCCGTACCGGCGTGAACATCACGATGCCGGTTTACCGCGAACTCGCGAAGCACGAACGCATCGTTGCGGTAAAGGAAGCGTCGGGCAACATGTCCCAGATCGCGGAAATCGCGGCGGAACTCTCCGATGATCTCGCAATCTACAGCGGCAACGACGACCAGATCGTACCGATTCTCTCGCTCGGCGGTCAGGGTGTCATCTCCGTTCTCTCCAACGTCATGCCGAAGGAAACCCACGACATCTGCCAGAAGTTCTTCGACGGCGACGTGACCGGTTCCCGCGAACTCCAGCTGAAGTACCTCGAACTCATCAACAACCTCTTCATCGAAGTGAACCCGATCCCGGTCAAGACCGCGTGCGGTCTGATGGGTCTCTGCAGTGACCTCATGCGTCTCCCCCTCTGCGAAATGGACGACGCCAACAAGACAAAGCTCGCCGCATCCATGGCGAAGGCTGGACTGATTTGAGGGAAGCTTTTGGGGGGGGGGGGGGGGGGGGGGGGGGGGGTGGGGGGGGGGGGGGGGCGGGCGCG
>JBGVOJ010000748.1:0-3251 GCA_045126415.1 Eubacteriales bacterium
GAGAGTCCCGCAGTCGATACAGACCGACCGCTCATCACTCTGCACCGCGCCGCATTTCTTACACTTTTTCATAATGTTCACGGCAGATTCGCACTGCACTCTGTCTTTTTATTCGTTTAAAGTTTTTTGGAAGGGGTTTGGGGAAACCTTTTTGCAAAAACGTTTCCCCAATTCTCATTTTTAAATCCAAAACCCCGATCACAGACTCGATTCCGTCAAACTGTGCGCGGATTTTATCCATTTCCGGCTTTGTGAGCTTGCCGGTAATCAGCTCAACCACGCCCGCTTCGTCCGAGAGAACTTCCGTTCCTTCGCAGTACGCCGCGATCGCTTCGCAGAGTTCCACCTGTCCCGCAGCCGCACGGACATAACAGCGGAATCCGATTTCGTCAAACGGCTTCACGCAGTCCCCTGCCTTTTCGAACACCGGAATCCGTTCCGCTCTCGCCGCACCGGAGAGTACCGCGCAGACGTCCGCAACGACCGCACCCGCCGTGGGAAGACGACCCGCGCCGCGTCCGTAGAACATGACGTCGCCGCAGACCGGGCTGGTGATCGAAATACCGTTGTATACATCGGTGATGTGCGCGAGAGAGCAGGACCACGGCACAAACATCGGGCAGACGTGCGCCTGAATTTCGTCGCCGTCGATCACGGAACCCGCGATCAGCTTGACCGCACCGCCCCATTTTTCCGCCGCCTGAATGTCTTCCACCGTCACGTTGCGGAGGGTTTCCGTGTAAACGTCGGTGTCGGCAACGAGTTTGCCGGACGCCAGCGCGGTCAGAATCATGATCTTGCGCTTTGCATCGATGCCGTCGATGTCCGCCGAAGGGTCACGTTCCGCATAGCCGAGAACCTGCGCTTCCGCGAGAACGTCGTCAAACGTCCGGTTTTCGGTTCTCATCTTAGTCAATATATAGTTCGTCGTACCGTTGAGTATGCCGTAAACGGAAGAAATCCGTTCGCCCGCCAGCGCGGTATTGATCCCGCGGATGACCGGAATACCGCCGCCGACGCTTGCTTCAAACATATACATCACGCCGTTCTCGCGCGCACATTCGAGCAGTTCCACGCCGAAGGTCGCGACGACTTCCTTGTTGGAGGACACGACGGACTTGCCCGCCTTCATGCAGGCAATCGAGTATTCAAACGCCGGATGGGAACCGCCCATCGTTTCGCAGACCAGCTCCACGGATTCGTCCGCAAGGATCGGGTCGATCGTGTGAACCACACGGTCGGCATAGGGGGAATCCGGGAAATCGCGCAGGTCGAGAATGTATTTCACACATACGTCATCGCCCACAGCCGCGCGGATCTTCGCGCAGTTTTCTTCAATAACGGTCGTAATGCCGCCGCCTACCACACCGTAGCCGATGACCGCAATGTTTTTCATATCGTATATACCGTTCTCCGCCATACGGAAAATTACGGACGGAGAGACATCCTTTCTGTTTTCACTTTGGTTTATCCTATTATTCACTATAGTTTTAACTTATCACAACAAGGAATATAAAACCATGATATTATATCATATCACAGTGCGCCGAAAATTACAATATCTTTCCGCGAAAAAAAGACGCAGAAAGCTGCCTTTTCCAATGAAAAGACAGCTTTTTTCAACCGTTTTATTTAATTTCCGCAATTTTTTCTTTCAGCGCAAGATACCGCGGATTTTCCGAAAGTTCCGCGAATTCCTCTCCGCCGATCAGGTTCCGCAGACGGTTCCCGAGGTACGAATATTCCGCATCGCCGTCGTAGCCGTAGCCGAACGTGCAGTCACGGAGCAAAGGGATGTCGAGTTCCTGCCTTTTGTTGAAATCCTTCGCCTGTGCAAAGAGAAAATCCACGCCCTGTTCGAGCAGTTCGAGTGCCCTCTCCGTCTGACCGAGCTTCATCCGGCAGACCGCCGGGAACCGATACAGCGGATAGGCGTTGTACTGGAACGGCGGACGGTATTTTTCCTCCCGGTACAGCGCGTCGAGCATATCCCGCACGAAATCATAGCAGTACAGTGCGTCCTCGTATTTTTCTTCATTCATATAAAGATTCCCCTGCATGATCGCCTGATGCCCGAGCTGATCCGCCAGTTCGCGGATATTCCAGCACTGCTGTTTCCGCTGTTTTTCATGCTCTCCTGCTGAATAATGCAAATCCGCCTTCCGGATTCCGCGCAGATCATACACATCGCCGGGAAACGTATCCGCCAGCGCAAAGGCTTCGTTCCAGTTTTTCCGCCGGACATGAATGTCCATCAGCCGCTTTTTCGCGGACAGCACGTCGTCAATGGACGTACTGTATTTGATGACCAGCTCCGCCCAGCGGATGATTTCTTCCGTCAGGCTGTCCAGCCCTTCCTGCCCGATCAGCTCCCGCAGTTCCTTCTCATTGCAGCTCAGCACCATCTCCGCAAACGCCATCGCGTTGACCATGATTGTCGGGTTGTTCGGGTACAGCCGCATCATTTCGCGGTATTTGTCAAGGATTATGAGCGCGGTCGGGCCTTCTTCGCCGTCCTTACAGTTGTCCGACATCCGGAAAACTTCCTCCAGACGTGCACGGACTTCCGCTTCGTGATCCGCGCCGTGAATCCCGAACAGTACGTCCGTCGGCACGCCGAACAGGTTCGCAAGCGGCACGACCTGCGAGATGTCCGGCATACTCGTGTCACTCTCCCATTTGGACACCGCCGGTGCGGAAATGTTCAGCTGTTCCGCCAGCTCCTCCTGTGTCAGATTTTTCTCCTTCCGCAGACGCTTGATGATCTGCCCCATCGTTTCAGCCATGGGAAACCTCCTGTATGTTGAATTCCGGTACCGTCAGATACAGTATACCGTATTTCCCGCAGAAACGGAAGACATTCAACAGAAACCGAAACTTAACCGACGGTTAAATTTTCAAAAAACAAATTTTCAAAAAACAAAGGATTTCCAGCGTCAGAGCGACCGGAAATCCCAGATTTATTCGTTTGTTTCGCCGGTTTCTTCCGTGAAAGCAAGGTCAAACAGCTCGCGCAGACGTTCCGTCTGTCCCGTCAGATGCAGCCAGCCGAACAGAGCTTCCAGTCCCGTCGCGCGGCGGTACTGTGCCACCGTACTGCTCTTCGGGATACTCGAATGCCCGATGTTGCGCCCGCGTTTGTACGCTTCCTCTTCCTCCGCCGTCAGATGCGGCAGCAGTTTTTCGATCACGTCGGACTGCACGTGCGCCGTCACATAAGCCAGCGATTCCACACTCGGCTTCGTGCTTCC
>JBGVOJ010000749.1:0-2452 GCA_045126415.1 Eubacteriales bacterium
GCGTACCGTCGAAATCGAAAATATAGACAGAGTGATTCATAAAAATCCCTTTCGAAGAAGCGTCAGACCTTCTTTTTATACCACTGGTCGCCGCGGTAGCGGAACATCGTGAAGCCGAAGCGGGTGACCTGGTCGATCAGAAGCGAGATCCACGCGCCGTAGACGCCGAGTCCCATCGGGTAGCAGAGGATGTAGGTCAGGACGGGGCGGACGAGGGCGATGGAAATGAACGATACAACGGCAGTGAATTTGGTATCGCCGGCTCCGTTGAGGCAGCCGCGGCAGATGACCTGTGCCACCTGGAAGGGCGCCGTCACGGCTACAATGTAAAGGAGATGACGGCCGACGCGGATGACTTCCGGATCATCCGAGAAGAGGCGTACGAGGAGTCCGCCGCCGAACGTGAAGATCAGGACGAGGAGAACGCTGAAGCAGACGCCGAACCGCTGCCCGATCCGGCCGTAGATGATCGACATGTCCGGACGTTTGCGGCCGAGATTCTGTCCGACGAGTGCGGACGACGCGATACCAAGACCGTCCCCTACCGTGAACGACAGCGTAATGATGCTCATGACAATCTGGTGCGTCGCAAATTCCATCGTGCCGAGTTCCGCGACCAGCTTTGCGTACGAGAAGAACCCGATCCGCATGAAGACCTGCTCGACCAGCGAGCCGCTGCCGATGCTGAACACCGTTCTCAGCTGGTCAAAGTCCCATTTGAACATTTCCGCGGTGTCCAGCCGCAGGAAGCGGTCTTTTATGCAGATCGAACGGATCGAGATCACCGCCGAGGCAATGTTCCCCAGCATCGTCGCGATTGCCGCGCCGATGACGCCCAGCTTCGGGAAGAACAGCAGACCGTTGATGAGAAGCGCATTGAAGACAAGGTTCACGGCGTTTGCACTCAGGTTCGTCGTCATCGAAATCCGCGTGTTCCCGCAGCCGCGCTGCGCCGCGTTGATAATCAGCGAGATCACCGTGAAGTTCATCCCGATCATGCAGATGCGGAAATACGGGATCGCCAGCTCAATCGTGTCTTCCTGCGCCCCTGCAAACAGCAGAAGCGGCCGCGATACCGCAAAGGCGATCCCCGTGAAAATCACGCACAGGGCAATCGAAATCAGCAGAACCATCGCAAGACAACGGTTCGCGCCTTCCTGATTCTTTTCGCCGAACCGCCGGCTCACAATCGCGTTTACCGCGACGCTCAGTGAGAAGAAAATCGCGTAAAACAGCATACGCGGCTGGTTCGTCAGACCGACCGCCGCTACCGCTGTTTCGCCGACCGTGGAAACCATCACCGAGTCCACAAAGGAGATCAGACCGATCAGTACCGACTCCATCAGAGCGGGCCACGCAATGCGGATAAAACTGCGGTACATTTCCTCCGCCGGATAGGAATCGCCGAGCTTCTGCGACGGCTTTACCATGTATTCCGGCAGGAGGAGCTTTCGCAGGGGTTTGGGTATGGGAATCATTTTCTGAACATCTCTTTTCTGTTTCCGTATAATTATAGCCGGATGACCGTTTTCATCCGTTTCCGTACGTCAGGATCTCGTCAAGGAACGCGTCGATATTTTCGATCGGGGTACCGCCCACAATGCCGTTGCCCGCCGCATACAGGAATCCGCCTTCCGGGGAATCGAACGTGTCGCGCATCAGGCGTACTTCCTTCCGCACATCCTCCGGCGAGCCGTTGATGAGCGTGTCCTGCACGTCCATACCGACCCAGAACGCGATTTTTCCTTTCCATTCCGCTGCGACTTTGTCCCAGTCCATCGTCCGTTTCTGGATCGGATGCAGGACGGACAGTCCGCATTCGATCAGATCGCCGATGATCTCGGTAATATTTCCGCAGGTGTGGAGCCAGACGTCCACGTCGTTTTCATGAGCGATGCCCCATGTTTCGGCGTAATAGGGTTTGATGAACTCGCGGAACGTCGCGGGACTCATCATGAGCGAATGTTGTCCGCCAAGGTCATCGCTGATCATGTAGCCGTCGGGCTTCAGTTCGCGGACGGCGCGGAGCAGGAGCTTGTTTTCGGTATCGGCAACCGCGCGGTGGAGAGCGTGGACTTCGTCCGGAAAGTCGTAATAATCCATCAGCAGGTTTTCCATCCCGCGGAAATTCCAGATGCGTTCATACATGAGCGACCAGTGATGGATGAGGACATATTTTCCCTCCGCATGAGCGGCGTCGGCGATCCGCTTCGCCTGATCGAACAGACCGGGCGCATCCGTGTCGGGAAGATCGGCGAGAAGGGCGGGAAGGGCGTCCCACTCCGGCAGGGCGGCATTGGCGTCATGCCCGACTTTCCGGGAACGGTCGACCTTCGGGAGTCTCCAGTAAAAGCCGTCGTCACGGGGTGTGAAGGAGGGACACGGGAACGGAACAACGACCACGTCTTCTTCGTATTTGTCAAAACGGGAAAGCTGGTTTCCGTACTGTTCT
>JBGVOJ010000750.1:0-5157 GCA_045126415.1 Eubacteriales bacterium
GCCCGTTGAGGGGGTGTCCAGAGGTGGAACGCCTCTGGCGCGGGTGATTCATAAGAGGTCCCGCGCGAGGACCTCTTATGCGCCGCCACGCGCAGTGGCATTAATTTGAAAAATGACCGTCAGGTCATTTTTCTACCTTAATCAACGTACAATAAAAGATATACAAAATTTTTTCACGAATATTGATGAATTTCGTATTTTCATCGGAAGAATTTTATGTTATAATAAAACGTACTATTTTTTGAAACGAGGATGGGAAAGCAAATGGGAGGATTTTTCGGTACGGCACTGAAGGAAGACTGCGTATTTGATTTGTTCTACGGAGTGGACTACCACTCTCATCTGGGAACACGCCGTGCAGGTCTGACGGTATACAGTGAGGAGTTCGGATTCGATAAGGCGATTCACGATATTGAGAACACGCCGTTCCGGACGAAGTTCACGAGCGAAGCGAACGAAATGCGCGGGAACCTCGGGATCGGATGTATTTCGGACTATGAAGCGCAGCCGATTTTAGTGCGTTCGCATCATGGGACGTTTGCGATCACGACCGTCGGGAAGATCAACAACGCGGACGAGATTGTGGAAACGATTCTGAAGGATCGCGTGCACTTTTTCGAGATGCAGAACGGGGAGATCAACCAGACGGAACTTGCGGCGGCGATCATCAACCAGAAGGACAACTTTATTGAAGGGATCCGGTACGTACAGGAGCTGGTGGAAGGTTCGCTTTCCATGATGATTCTGACGCCGAAGGGGATCTATGTTGCGCGCGACCGTCTCGGGCGCACGCCGATCGTTCTGGGGAAGAAAGAGGAAGGGTACTGCGCAAGCTTTGAAAGTTTCGCATACCTGAACCTCGGATACAGCGACTGCCGGGAACTCGGCCCGGGTGAAATCGTGGTGATGACGCCGGATACGGTCAAGACACTGGTTGCACCCGGAAAAGACATGAAAATCTGCGCGTTCATGTGGGTTTATTACGGTTATCCCTCCTCGTCCTACGAAGGACTGAGTGTTGAAAAGATGCGTACCCTGTGCGGACGTCATCTGGCGAAGCGTGACAAGGGTAAGATTGACCCGGATCTTGTTGCGGGCGTACCGGACTCCGGTATTGCGCACGCGATCGGCTACGCGAACGAATCGGGAATTCCGTTTGCGCGTCCGTTTGTAAAGTACACGCCGACGTGGCCGCGTTCGTTCACGCCGACGCACCAGAGCAAGCGTTCGCTGATCGCAAAAATGAAGCTGATCCCGATCCACGACCTGATCGACGGCAAGAAGCTCCTCCTCATCGACGACTCGATCGTCCGCGGCACGCAGCTGCGTGAAAAGACGGAATTCCTCTACACGAGCGGTGCGAAGGAAGTCCACATCCGCACGGGCTGTCCGCCGGTTATGTTCGGCTGCCGCTATCTGAATTTCTCCCGCTCCAACTCCGAAATGGAACTCATCTCCCGCCGCGTCATCCGCGAACTGGAAGGCGGCGATCCCTCCGAAGAAGTCCTCCGCGAATACTGCGACCCCAACAGCGAAAAATACGCTGCCATGCTCGAAGTCATCCGCGAAAAACTCCACTTCACCTCCCTCCAGTACTGCCGCCTCGACGATATGCTCGACGCGATCGGGCTTGATCCCGACAAGGTCTGCACGTATTGCTGGGATGGGAAAAAGTAATATCGTTTCAGCAGCAGCCGGACGGCTGCTGCTGATTTTTTCTTTTTTGGGGATACATCTGAACATCTCTATTGATTTTCCTTGCCCCGCTTATAAAAACTGTATATTGCACTTTCCGGCATTTTGTTGTATAATAGGAGCAATTGTAAATCCCCATCGGAGATAAATTATGACACACCACCGCGCTGTTCTGCGCAGAATTACTTTCTTAATTATAGGAATCCTCCTCCTGTTACCGGTGTCCGCCGGACTTGCCCTCCCCGCAAACGCCGCAGGCGAAAAAATCATTGTCGTCCTCGACGCGGGTCACGGCGGCTACGACGGCGGTACGGACGTCGGCATCCGTACCGAAAAGGAGTATAATCTCCTCCTGACCATGTACGTTGCCGAGATCCTGCGGAACAACGGGAATTTCGAAGTCATCCTCACCCGTACGGATGATACCTACCTCAAATTCCTCCCCCGCGCTCTTTTTGCCCTCGAAAACAACGCCGATGTTCTCATCAGCCTCCACTGCAACAGCAGTGACGTCCCCGAAGCAAGCGGTGCCCTCGCCATTATCTCAAAGATCGAACCGTTCAGCGCGTATACCCTCGCCGGAAATATCCTCGACTCCATCAGTGCCGCCGTCGGACTTACCCGCAGAAATGTGGAAACCCGCGCGGATACCGGCGACTCGCTCGGCGTCTACTACTGGAATACCGACCTCCAGTGGGATATGCCCGCTGCATCCCACCTCGGTCAGACGAGCGACTATTTCAGCATCAACACGTGGGCGTCCAAGTTCGGCGTGCCGTCCATCATCGTGGAGCACGGCTACCTCTCCAACGCCCATGACCGCGAACTGCTCGACAAGGACGAAAATCTCCGCGCAATCGCTCAGGCGGAAGCACAGGCAATCATCGATTATTACACCGGACTTACGCACCAGTTCCCGGCCTATCCGACCGTGGACTTTCCTTCGAACTGTACCCTCACCGGTACGCAGTCCTACCGCTGTACCGTCTGCGGTATGAAAACCGGCACGACCTCCCTCGCCCCGGCATCCGGTACGCACTACTGGCGGCAGACCGCAAGCAGCGCGGCAACCTGTACGGAAGCCGGAACCATTGAATATATCTGCCAGATTTCGGACAACCTCAACAGTAAGGGGTATACCTGCGAGGTACACACCCAGACCGTGACCGTCGAAGCAAAAGGGCACAGCTATCAGGTAATCGAAGACACTCCCGCCACGCACGGCCGTGACGGACGTTATCTGCAGAAATGTGCGAACTGCGGGAACACCATCGACGAAGTCCGTCCGGGAGAACCGCATCAGTACGAAATCACATCCGACACAGAACCTACCTGCACGGAAAACGGCGGCACGACTTACACCTGCGCCGTCTGCACGGCCACCTACACCGATGTAAAAACCGCCCCCGGTCATGATTACGAAGAAACCGAGCGGAAAGACATCTACGGTGACGAGAACGGCTACATCAAATACGTCTGCCGCACCTGCGGGGATGAAAGGGAAGAGATTCTCCACGCCTGCGAGCATATTTACGAAAATCGGACGGAAACGCCCGCGACCTGCGATACAGCCGGAAAGATCACGGAGACCTGCTCCGTCTGCGGCTATGTCCGGGAAGAAATTCTGCCCGCGCCGGGTCACGAAATGACGGTAATGATGGACGTTCTCCCGTCCTGTGACAGCGAGGGCTATTACCGCGCGGAATGTAAAGTCTGTGATTACAAAGACATCCGTTCCCGTCCCGCACTGGAACACTCCTATAACATAAAGGAAGAAACCGGCACGCACGTAATCAAATCCTGCATCCGCTGCAAAGCGGAGATCACGGAGGAGATCGAGCACCGGAGTCTGCTGACGATTTTCGAAAATCCCACCGTTGCGGTTATCCTCACGGTGATCCTGATCCAGCTGATCGCGATTCCGGTGATCGTCCTGCAGCACCGTTACCATCAGAAAAAGCTGCATGAAACCCGTCTCCGCCGCACCTCCCAATATTATGAAGAGGAACCGGAAACGGAAGATATCCGGCAATAAATCCGCACAAACTCATATCTTTTTTACAGATTGAAGTTTTTTGAAAGGGGTTTGGGGAAAACTTTTTTTCAAAAAAGTTTTTCCCAAGAAACCACACCATGTCATTCACATCGCTGTTATCCACAATCGCCACGCTGGCGCTGCTTCTTGCGGCGGGCGTGACCACGGGAAAGCTGAAGATCATCGACGAAGTTTCGACGGCGAAACTGTCGACCCTGATCGTAAAATTGGGCCAGCCGTTTCTGATCATCAACGCGCTGATCGGGATCGAGCCGACGCCGGAGAATATCAAAAGCGGTTTCCTGATCCTCGCGCTGGGTCTGGCCATCCACGTTTTCATGGCAATTCTGGCGCACCTGTTCGCGAAACCCATCAAAGGCTTTGACGAGCGCAAACTGACGGAATTCGGGATGCTCTTCACGAACTGCGGCTTCATCGGCTTCCCGATTCTCGAATCGATCTTCGGCGAAACGGGTCTTTTCTACGGCGCATTCTACGTCGTAAGCTTTCACCTGTTCACATGGACATGGGGAATCGCCATCCTCGCGCGCGGCCGCGACGACATCAAAATCACCCCGAAAAAGGCCCTCGTGAATTTCGGCACAATCCCGTCCCTGATCGGTATCGTCCTCTTCCTGACCGGCCTCCCGCTCCCGGAATTCGTGACCGACTTCAGCAGCTACATCGCCAGCCTCTGCACTCCGATCTCCATGCTCATCACCGGCGCAAACCTGAGCCGCCGCGGCATGAAATCCATGCTGACCAACCCCTCCGTCTACCTGACAAACGCCGTCCGCCTGATCGTCATGCCCCTCGCCGTAACCACCGTCCTCTGGCTCATAGGCGTCCCCGACTACATGATCGTCTTCGGCTGCGTCATGGCCGCCATGCCCACCGCCGCCGTCATCACCATGTTCGGCGAACTCTACCATATCTCCCCCGGCTGTGCCGCCGAGTTGGTCGGCTCCACCTCCCTGTTATCCGTGGCTACCCTGATGCCCGTCATCAAGTTCGCGGAATTCCTGTGTCAATTATAAAATATTGTTTGTGCAGATTTCTTGAGGGGAACCTTTTCAGAGGAAAGGTCCCCCTCAAACTCCCCTCCAAACCTCTTTCGTCTGTTACAGGTCGTTTGTCTGTGCAGATTTTTTGTTTTTTGGGGAATTTGGATGGATCTGTGCGCTGACATATAGTTGGTCCCAGTCGACAAAGTGGAGCGCTCCAAGCCCTCAGAAGTAGTGGAGACGGAAGTCAGGGACCGCATGAGACTTCCGGAGGAAGTCTCTTAGACCCATGACTTCCCACGCCGGCTTCAGATACGGTGATATAGTACGTCAATAAAGAATTCAGCTACATTTTGTCAGCATCCGCTCGTCTTGGCTGCCGCCGTCCGAGCTTTTCGTTCATGAGAGCAGCTGACTACAGTT
>JBGVOJ010000751.1:0-1346 GCA_045126415.1 Eubacteriales bacterium
ACTGATCTGGGACCGCTTCATCGCCAGCCAGATGGAATCCGCCGAACTCGCGACCCTGCAGACCGACTTCACCTGCGAAGGCTATCTCTTCCGTGCAAGCGGCTACACCGTGAAGTTCTCCGGTTACATGGCACTTTACGAGGAATCTGTGGACGAATCCAAGGCTGTGGATGACAATATGCGTATTCCGACCGTGGAAGAAGGTCAGCTGCTCGATGCGCAGTCCGTGACTCCCGCGCAGCATTACACCGAACCGCCGGCACGCTACAACGAAGCCTCCCTCGTCGACTTCCTCAAGGAAAAGGGCATCGGACGTCCGAGTACCTACACTCCTATCATCACCATCATCATCTCCCGCGGCTACGTCAAGCGCGAAGGCAAATCCTTCATCCCGACTCCGCTCGGCGAGATCACAACCAAGCTCATGTGCGAATACTTCCCGGATATCGTGGATTATAAGTTCACCGCATCCATGGAAGACCGCCTCGACGATATCGAAAACGGCGAATGTGCGATGCTGACCGTCCTGAACAATTTCTACGACGGTTTCAAGGGCGAACTCGACAAGGCACTCGAGAACATCGGCACCAACGACATCGAACTTCCCGCCGAAGAAACCGACATCATCTGCGAACACTGCGGCAGCCGCATGATCGTCAAGAACGGCCGCTACGGCAAATTTGCCGCCTGCCCGAACTATCCGGCATGCAAGAACACCAAGCCCCTCACCAAAACCGGCGAAGGACTGGTCGAAAAAGTGCCGGAAATCGCGCCGACCAAGTGCGAACTCTGCGGTGCGGACATGATCCTGCGCAACGGCCGTTACGGCAGTTTCTACGCCTGCTCCCGTTATCCGGAGTGTAAGTTCACCAAGCAGAAGACCCGTTCCCTCGGTGTCGCGTGCCCCCAGTGCGGCGCGGATATCGTAACCAAGTACGGCAAGAACAAGACCGTATTCTACAGCTGTTCGAAGTATCCGGACTGCACGTTCTCTTCATGGGATATGCCGACGCCGGAAAAATGCCCGACCTGCAATGGTATGCTGTACCGCAAAAAGGGCAAGAACCAGCTCGTATGCAAGACCGAAAACTGCGGATATAAGGTCGATATTCCGCCGGAAGAAACCGAAACCGTCGACCAGACCGATACCGAAGCATGAAAAATATCAATATCTACGGTGCGGGGCTTGCCGGCTGCGAAGCCGCATGGCAGGCTGTCCGTCACGGCGCGCATGTCACGCTGTACGAAATGAAGCCGCATAAAAAGTCCCCCGCACATCATTCCGATACCTTCGCCGAACTTGTCTGTTCGAACTCTCTCCGTTCCGCCGAGATCACCAACGGCGT
>JBGVOJ010000752.1:0-3323 GCA_045126415.1 Eubacteriales bacterium
TATCCAGCATGGTATGTGCCGCATCCAGTGCTGCCGTATAGTTGGTGCCGCCGTACGCGAACATGGAGTCAATGGCACTGTTGATAATGTACGGATTACCGGTCAGGGGACTTAATCTCTTGATTGCTGTCCAGTCATTGAGACCGCCGATACTTCCCGCAAAACCGATCACGCCGATTCTGCTTTCCGGTGCTTCTTCGAGAACATAGTCGGCAAACTGTTTTGCAGCTGCCTGTGCGATTTCCAGACGGGTCTTCCCCTGGATGCGGAGACCGCATTCACTGTCTGCTGCGGGAAGATCGCTGTAATACGGTTCTTCATCGTCTTCGGAATAATATTCCGTGTACCGATGACCACAATCAGGGCAGGTATATACTTTAACTGTATACACCTTGTTCCACTTCCGGATGGTCTCGGTTTCCGGTTCGACCTCCAGAATCTCTGCCCCCGTTTTGTCGCAGGTGCCGCCGCCGACACGATCCGACATCGAACCTGAGTTGTCGATAACCAGAACAATGTCACCTGCGGTTTTGCCGATGATCGATTCGATCTGTTCTCCCGTTACCGTCATAACGAGGGTATAGTGTCCGTTTTCGTCCGGCAGAGGACTTTCCAGCTTTTTTTCAAGCACTACACCTTCTCTTATGATTGTCGCCTGAATTGACACAGGAACAAGAGAAAGGATCATAAGTACACTCAGGAGCATACTTATCATTCGTTTTTTCATAATGAATGTCTCCTTGCTTCCTTTGCTTGGGTTACTTTATTATGTTTGTTATTCTTTATGCAAATGATCCGTTTATCTGTGCGATGCTGTCAGGGAAAAAACACAAACATGATACAGAGTTATTATATCACATCTGTCTCCCTGCGTCAAGATTTCCAGAAAATAAAATACGGAATCACACAGATATCAGAACTCGGAGGAAGGCAAAAAATTACAGGAGTCCGCCTCAAAGCTCTTGAAAAAACTCCGGCGGGATGATAGAATAAAGTTATCAACCGACGTATTTTTCGAGGAGGTATGACATGAAAAAATTCACAGGTTTTGAGCACGGTATGGGGATCGGCGGATGGCTGACCAACTACAAACGCTTCAACGTCCTGCCGGATCACTGGCGACTGCCGCTCACCATCGGGGATATGGAGCATTTCGCGTCCTATATTACCGAACGTGACGTCGCCTACATTGCGTCACTTGGGATGGACCACATCCGTCTCGGCTTTGACCAGATCGTCGTGGAGGAATCCCCGTATGTGTACCGTGAGGAAATCTTCGGACACATCGACAATTTCATCGGATGGTGCCGGAAATACGGTCTGAACGTGGTGCTGAATCTGCATAAGGCGGTCGGAAACTACTGCGACATCAAGGAAGCGGTCGAGCTTCTGGATGACGGGGAACTCCAGCAGCGGTTCATCGCCCTGTGGATCGCGTTCGAAAAGCGGTACGCAGAAGACAACACCATCGCCTTTGAGCTGCTGAACGAAGTGCGTGACGTGGATCCAGGCAAGTGGAACCGGCTGGCTGAGCGGACGATCGCTGCACTCCGTGCGCTGAATCCCGAACGTCCCATCATCATCGGCCCGACCTGCTGGAACAATCCGCCGGCACTGAAGCATCTGCAGGTGTTTGACGACGAAAACGTCATTTACACATTCCATATGTACGCCCCCTTTGAATTCACACACCAGCGCGGTGTTCTGCAGGCGGCACCGCTGTACTACAACCGCGATATGCCGTATCCGTGCGACATCGAACGCTACCGCGATTTCCAGAAGACCGTTCACGGAAACGGAAACGCCTACGCCGCGTTTGACCGGATGGACAGCCGTTTTCTCCGCGCCGAACTGCAGCCGGTACTGGATTTCATGGAAGCATATCCGGACAAGATCCTGTGGTGCGGCGAATTCGGCACGATCCGCCACGCGAAAACGGAATGGCGGGAAAACTGGATGCGCGACATGATCGCCTTTCTGAAGGAAAACGGGATCCCGTACTGCGTCTGGAACTACCTCAGCACGCCGAACGACGGCAACCGTTTCAGTCTGGTGGACGACGACAACCGCCGCATCCTCAGCGAAGGACTCCGCCGGATCATCGCGGGAGATATTGGAAAGAAATAATGTTTTATTGGGGTAAAGTTTTTTGAAAAAAAGTTTCCCCCAAGCCCCTTTCAAAAAACTTTGAACCGGACAGATTGACAAAGTTTGTGCAGATTTTTTCTTTTTTTGTTCCCTACTTTCCTTTTCGGATGTGATGTGGTATAATATTACATATTTAATTTCTAATTTCGAAGAGATCCCGCGGCTCCCGGACGGAACGCGGGTACAGGAGGCATCTTATGGCTCAGAATCGTCCCACAGGCCGGCGGAAGAATATCACCGGTCAGGGCAAAGAAATCAAACGGCGCGGAGCGGGACTCGGTACCGGTCCTGTCGGTACTCCAACCTCCGGCCGGCGTCCGTCGGGAGGATCCTCTCCCACCGGCAGTTCTTCCCGGGTGACCCGTTCCTCCGGGGGAGGAGGCAAGCTCATTCTGATTATTCTGGCTCTTCTGCTTGGAGGAGGCGGCGGCGTGGGCAGTCTTCTGTTCGGAGGCTCGGACAGCCAGACCTCCGGCGGCGGTTCTCCCGTTCCGAACATTTCGTCCATGACAGGAAACCTCGGCGGAGGCAGCATCTCCGGCGGATGGGATGCGGGAAGCAACGCGGGAACACTCGATACTTCCGTGGCAGGCGGTGCCCGTGAAAAATACACGGAAATCCTCGGCGGAGGAAAAGATGAAGTCACGCTCATGCTCTATCTATGCGGGACCGACCTCGAATCCCGCAGCCGGATGGCAACGCTCGACCTTCAGGAAATGATCGACGCGAAGCTCTCGGACAACGTCAATCTGCTCGTATACACCGGCGGATGCAAACGCTGGCAGAACAGTGCACTGAGCAGTCAGTACAATCAGATCTGGCAGGTCACGGACGAGGGACTGGTCTGTCTTGAGGAAAACCTCGGCAGCCGTTCCATGACGGATCCCGATACGCTTTCGTCCTTCATTCAGTGGTGTGCCGACGAATATCCCGCCAACCGGAACGCGCTGATTTTCTGGGACCACGGCGGAGGTTCCGTCAGCGGCTTCGGTTATGACGAGAAATACGCACAGAGCGGTTCCATGAGTCTTGCGGAAATCGATGAGGCACTCGATGACGGCGGCGTGAAGTTCGATTTTGTCGGATTTGACGCCTGCCTGATGGCCACCACGGAAAACGCGCTCATGCTCGCGGAATACGCGGACTACATGATCGCCAGCGAGGAAACGGAACCC
>JBGVOJ010000753.1:0-6374 GCA_045126415.1 Eubacteriales bacterium
TCACCAGATCGTAAGCTGGCGTGGGAAATCAGGGAGCGAATGCCCTGATTTCCGTCTCCACTATTCCTGATGATTTTTATGACTATATATCAGCAAGTCTAACAAATTTCAGCCGTACTCCACCGAAAATTCCTCCTTTTCCCCCTTCTATATCATATCAACTACACAATCCGGCTACCACAGTCCAAAGTTTTTGCGGAGCTTTTTTCAAAAAGCGACCGTCTCCCCCTTCCTAACAATCCGCACTCCGCATATTTTGTAAACCCCCTTGACAAACCCCGCCGTCCGCGGTACGATACTCCATGACAACACCCGACCGGATTCATCCAAAAAGGAGATACAACCATGGCATTCTTAACCGAACGCGACCGTACCTACAAAACCCCCGAAGACATCTGCGCCCACGTGGGCGACGAATACGAAAAATACGAAGGCGCAATCGTTCCGCCGCTGTTCCAGAACTCCCTCTTCGTTCATCCGACCGAAGCGAACGGCATGACCGAATCCAACTTCGACTATACCCGCATGGGCAATCCGACCCTCGACATCGCGGAACGCAAGATCGCGGCGCTCGAGGGCGGTGACGGCGCACTCTGCTTCTCCACCGGCATGGCGGCGATCGGCGCGGCGATCATCCATTTCGTGAACAGCGGCAGCCATATCGTTATGGTGAACACCGTTTACGGCGGCGCGACCGGCGTGGCAAATTACGTGAAATCCAAGTTCGGCGTGGAAGTCACCTTCGTCGACGGACGTGATACCGACGAAATCCGTGACGCGACTCAGCCGAACACCTCCCTCATCTACGTCGAAAGCCCGTCGAGCCTCGTCTTCCGGATGCAGGATATCGAAGAAATCGCAAAAATCGCGAAGGAACGCGGCATCATCACGATGATGGACAATACCTACTCCACTCCGATTCTCCAGCAGCCTCTCAAGCATGGCATCGACGTCGTCGTCCACTCCGTCACGAAGTATATGGGCGGTCACAGCGACCTCATGGGCGGCGCGATCGTGTCGAATTACGACATCATCACGGCGATCCGCAGCAGCGAACGCGCGATCCTCTGCGGCACGATGGACCCGCATCAGGCATGGCTGCTCACCCGCGGTCTGCGCACCCTGCCCCTCCGTCTGAAGCAGCACGCGGAAAACGCCGCAAAGGTGGTGGAATTCCTCGAAAATCACCCGAAGGTCGAAAAAGTTTTCTATCCCGGTTCGAAGACCTACGAACAGCCGGAACTGTTCAAAAAATATATGACCGGAACCAACGGTCTCTTAAGCATCGTCCCGAAGGGAACGGCGGAAGAGGCACAGAAATTCGTCGGACGCCTGCACTTCTTCCAGAACGGCTGCAGCTGGGGCGGCTTCGAAAGCCTTGCGATCTACCTCGGCGGCCCGGTGGACAAGCTCGTACGCCTCCACGTCGGTCTGGAAACCCCGGACACGCTGATTGCCGACCTTGACCAGGCATTGAATCAGATTGCGGAGTGAAAATATTTGTGGGGAGAAACTTTTTGAAAAAAGTTTCTCCCCACACCCCTTTTCAAAAACTTTTATACAAATAAATAGGACAAGGTTTGCTACTTTTTTAAGGGAAGCAGACTCTCCAGCATCAGCCGCATACCGAGACGGAATCCTTTTGTGAAAGAATCCAACAGTTCCAGATCGTGGGCTCTAGTACATCGCTCACAGCAGGCTTCGTACTGCTTTTTTTGTTCCGAGGTCATTGTATGCCAAAGCCTCTTCTCGATTGCCGCACTTTGGCGGAACAATCTCCGCCATTGTTTCCGGTGTACAATATGTGTTTCGGACGGAATCTTGTTTCCGTAATACAAGTCTTCAATTGTTTTCATAGATACCTCGTTTTTAGGTAAATTTGTTATAGAATAAATACATTATATCTCAAAACGAGATATAAGTCAATATCTCAATAAGAGATATTTTATACTATCCATAGCATTTCTGAAAAAGAGGATTTATTTATGCGAATACGAGATCTCCGTGAAGATCACGATTATACCCAGCAGTATGTTGCATCTTATCTGAATGTTCAGCAGAATACTTATTCCCAGTACGAGACCGGCAAACGACAACTTCCCCTCAATCTTCTCATCCGTCTTGCTCTTCTTTACCAAACCTCCGCTGACTATATTCTCGGATTGACCGACAACCCCGTTCCATACGACAGAACACCCCCGTGAATCCCACGGGGGTGCTTTCTGTTATCTTCTGTAGTTTTCCATGTACGTCTTCACACGTTCCAGCTGTGCGAGGAACCGCTCGTCGTCCTGTACGGCGTCGAACCAGTAGTCGAACCACGACGCCGAAAAATCACCGTGCGTCAGCATGTCGTACAGCGCATTCGGATCGAGGTGGTAGCGTCCTCCCGGAGGGTAGTCCACGGGGGTGCCGTCCTCATAGACAAACTCGTCGAACCGGCCTTTTTTCCGCTGTCGGATACAGCGGATGCCTCCGAACAAGCCGTCCGGACCGAGCGGAAGCGGAACGTCGTCCGGCAGATCGTAGCTGCGGAGGTAATCGTCCACGGCTCCCGTGAGTTCCGCGAAGCCTTCCTCCGTCCGTCCGCAGCCGAACAGCGCCGACGCATGGCAGAGCCGGTAATACGCATACTGTCCGAGGAATCCGTCCGGTACGTCCCCGTTCTCCCCGCAGGAAAGGAACTTCATCCTGAAGAGAGAATTTACTTCCGCACATTTCGCGTCCCCGTCCGCGTGATAATCACGGGTGGTAAAATACAGGAGAAGCGCGGTATTGTTCCGCCCGTACAGACGGCGTGCCTCTGAGGTGTCCCCGTTTTCCCAGAGATGGCTTTCCTTTGTTTCGTAGTAGGTCAGACCGAAGGAAACGGGCAGCATCGCACACCAGCGTTCGAATTCCTCGCCGTCCGCGACGCGGCACATATAGTAGATGGCGTTCTCGCGGATCCCCGCGTCGGTACATTCATTGATGATGCGTTCGCATACCTCACAGAGCAGTTTCCGGTAAACGGCGGACTTGCTGAATCCGCCGTACGTGATCACACAGGCGAGAAGTTCCATAATGGTAAAGTTATTCGGGTATTTGCGGTAATACGTCAGCCCGAGATTCAGTCGTTCCTCCCCCTGTACGGCGTAATACTTCCGCGGAAAGGCGGCAATGTCCTCTTCCACGGAGATTTTGTCGTTCCCGATCAGCTCGTCCACGGTGATCCCGAAATAGTTCGCGATCGAAGGCAGGAGTTCAATATCCGGATACCCGCCGTGCTCCCAATTGGAAATCGACTGCGGCGAAACGCCCAGTGCGGCGGCAAGCTCCTCCTGCGTGAGATTTTTCTCCCTCCGGCAGCGGAGGATGGTTTCGTCAAGTTTCAGTTTCATGGCGTGATTTCCTTTGTAAAATGAATTTTCCGTGCGCACTTCATGATTCTATTATAGAGCTGCGCACGCGGAAAGTCAATCGCGCCGTTCGGGAGAGGGATTCCAGTTTCATTGTAGTTATTCCAACATAATTGGAGTGAGATTCCACTAAATCTCCACAATCGCGAAGCGGTTCGCCTCCCCCTCACACATCGCGGGCAGCGTGTGATACGGAATCCCGTCAATCACGGATTCCTTCCCCGGGTGATAATGCCCCTGAAAGACCGCTTTTACCTTTCCGGAGTCCCGGATCACCGCGCGTACCTCCGCCGCGTTGCGGATGATGTGATGACTCTCCACGGACGGATCAAGATTCTGGTGAACAAAAACGTACGCCTCCTCCGTCTCCGGCAGAGCCAGTACCTCCCGCAGTGCGCACACCTGATCCGCCGGAAGGAACGCGTTCGTCCAGTCAAGCGCATTCCGCCGGTAGATTTCTCCGTTATCCGCATAGTTCGCGTCGAGGAAAATCAGTGTCTTCGTCCCGCAGCGGATCATCCCCGCCGCAGAACCCGTGTATGTCCGGAATTCCTCCCGCGTAAAATTCTGATAATCGTGGTTCCCCATCACGTATTCCACCGGAATCCCGAACGAACGGATCATCGCCGACAGCTCCGTGATCGCCGTGATGTTTTCCTCCATGGTGTCACATTCGTCCACAAGGTCGCCGAGACAGATCACGTATTCCGCCCCCGCATCGCGGAACGCCTCCATTGCCGCCCTGATTTTTCCGAACGACAGAGACGGCCGCCGCGTGCCGCAGGTCACGTCTTTTGTGCAGTAGTGCGGGTCACTGAACAGACCGAGTTTCATGTTGTGTTCTCCTTTTGCGTATGATCTGGATGTGCCTACAGTATAAAACAAAATATGCCCCCGTGCAAGAGGAACATTGTATTTTCTCAACCGCTATGGTATAATAAAACTATCTTTTTCCGGGAGAACTTTTATGAAACAGAAACTTCTCGATATCCTGACCGCCATGCAGCGGTATAACTCCCCACATATGGCACGGGATTTTTTCGGTCTTGACGAAACCGTCACCTACGATGCGCTGGTTGTCGCTCCCGGTTGGAAACCGACTCGTATCCTCCGGGATCCCTCGTGGAACATTACCACTCTCTCCGAACATTCTTACATCTCCGGTTACCTCACCGAACGGAACAGCCGAAAAATTGCGTGGATCCAGTGCGCCTCGGGAGCCTGCAACCTCATTGATCACCTGACCGTCTGCGCGGAACTGAGCTTCCGGAAGCTGATCTTCGTCGGTGCTGTCGGCAGCCTGTCCACAGCCATCCCTGTCGGAACGTTCTGCACCCCATCGTACAGTGTCGCAGGCGTTTTCGCCAACGCCTACCTCTGCGACCGCCTGACCGACTATACTCCGTTCGAAAAAGTGACTCCGCCGGACGAAGATTACATCAACCACGTCATTGCACTGGCAGCGCAGAACGGCTGGGAACTGAAAAAAGCCTCCGTCTTCTGCACAGACTCCATCGCGCTTGAATATTCCCGTCTGGATGAGATCAAATCCCATGGAACCGACCTGATCGAAATGGAAACAAGTTCCTTTTACCGGCTTGCCGAACTCTTTGAAGTACCGGCAGTCGCATTGCTCGCCGTATCGGATAATTCCGCAACCGGAGACCCGCTGATCGGCCGGACAGAGGAAGCCGACCGGAACTACCAGTTCTGTAAAAATATCGTGATTCCCGAACTGATCTTCCACCTCGCCTGCGAATAAGACAGCTCAAAAAAGAACCTCCATACAGGACTTCGAAGGTAACCACTCCGTCTACTGCGGATAAACAGCCTGATTTTTGCCAAACATGTCAAAGAGCTAACTGACTTTATCAAAATCAGTTAGCTCTTTACTTATGAATAATGATTTTTTGTTGCCAAATCGTTGCCACAACTTCGCAAAACCGGGACTTTTACGGCTCTACAACCTGGAAAGTGCCTCTGCGAAATCATTCCCACTCGCCGGATTAAATCCATTTCTAAGCTTTTCTGTTTAGAGAATATAATACGTGGTGGTTTAATTTGATACCAATTATACTCATCCTACGGTCTATACGGATTTTTGCTATCAACAATCTATCACCGCAGAATATCACCGGTTACTCTTGAGACCAGTGTACGGGTGGTTTGCATGTATTATAGCACAACTACATCGTTATTTCAATCGATCTTGAAAAAATATGGACCGCAATATTCTTCGTGGGGTTTGACATATGTCCATCTGCTTGCTGGATCGAAAAAGTACATATCTGAGAGGTTTAGCGGACTGTTTTCGCGCAATGCTTCCACATCTGAAGCGGTAAGCATATGTGCATTTTTGATTAGAAATGCCTGGTCTGAATAATCGAAGAATAAGAACAGCTCCTTCTTTGGCATGCTGTCAAAAACAGCGCGAGCCTTGTCCTCCTTGATGGTATCAAGTAAATCGAAGCTAAACAAGTGCCACCGGAATTGATTTGAGTAATGGGGCGCTGAATGCTTCGCTTTTTCAGAAACCATACTGTCAAACAGCTGATCCCATGCGTTTACAACAGTAGCTCTATCAGTTGGAGCATAGGTGATGCCACGGTTAACCAGGGATTGAATTACTTGCTGATAAGCGTATTCACGGACATGAACATCATAGTCCGTAATTTTCTCCATGATTTGTTCGATTAGTTGGGAACGAGCTTCCTTTTCTTTTGCATCATCCATCTGATCAATTTCTTCTCCAAGTTGATGAAGCTCTTTTAGATTCATTATACGGAACATAATGCTTTCCATGGAATATCACCCCTACTTCTGCTGGATAGAATCAGTTAGACAAATTGGAGTTTGTCTATCGGCTCCAAGCCATAACCAACTCTTTTTCGTTGGTATTATCATCCGTGTTTTCTGATTGAACTACAAATTGTTCTCTCTGATAAAATTGAATTGCACGGATATTCTTATTATAAA
>JBGVOJ010000754.1:0-7141 GCA_045126415.1 Eubacteriales bacterium
GCCGCAATGTACAATTCTGTCTTACGCAAGCAGGATCTCCAATGCAGCCACAGCAGCCGCGGGAAGAATATAACTCTCCCCTTCCACATCCCGCATTACAGGATTGAACAGCTTCGGCGTCATCTGCGTAATCTCCTCCGCAGAATCGTGCGCAATCTCGAACGCCGTGATTTTTTTCGGTTTGCCGGGCAGTTCCAGTCCGATCGTACGGCTTTCCGTACGGTTCGTGTTGACGAGGTGCAGATACACCGTCTTTCCATCCGCGGACAGACTGGCGTTTGCGTCCACAGCTGTGCCGTCGTTTCCGGTCAGCGTGCAGTTGAGTGCGTGCGTACCGATGTGGTGGCGGTACAGCTTCATGACTTCGCCGACCGGCTGGAGATATGCGTTTCCGTCACGTGCGGGTGTCGGCATCATGAGTGCGTTGACCTGCCAGCGGTTGCCGAAAAAGTCCGCAAGAGTGGCGATGTCGAGAATGTCCGACGAACGCTCGATCACGGACAGACAGCGCGCATACGAAACACCCGCTCCCCACGAGGACAGCACTTCACAGCGGTTCCGTCCGGGGATGGCGTAATGTCCTTCCGTCATGGCAAGACGTTTGCCATACGGTGTGACCTGCTCCCGCATTTCCGCAATCTTTTTTTCCAAAGATTTATACGAATTCATGAGGTGGTGCCATGTCAAATCGGGGTCGCGGCGGTATTCGGTACCATACAGGGGCGAATCCGGAAGACCGGAGCCGAAATGATGGTGGAATGCGATATGTTCAACGTATTCACAGGCGTCCGCGCACATACGTCCTGCCCAGCCGCTGTCGCCCCACGCAATGAGGTGAACGGACGGGTCGGCGGCGTGCATCTTTTCCGCGAATTCTGCCGTTTTCCGTACAGCGGTCTCACAATCGAACCCGTTTTTGTCGTAGGAAGTTTCGTTGCCGATCTGCCACCAGCGGATATTGTACGGCTCCTTTGCACCGTGACTGCGGCGGAGTGCGTCGTCGGGATCGTTGGCATAACGGATCCATGCGGCAGCTTCGTCGGACGTGCCGAGACGATCCATGCCCGGCTTCGGATATGCCCACTGCATCCGACCGTCGGACTCCATGTTCACGACCATGAGAGGTTCGGCGTTCACGAGGCAGCACAGTTCGGCAATCTCCGCTGTCCCGACCTGATTGGAAAATATGCCGTCCCAGCAGAGATTGTGCATGGGGATGCGGCTCTCCCGCGGACCGACGGCTTCCCGCCAATGGTAATACGACGCGAAACAGCCGCCCCAGCGGATCATCGTGGGGCCGAGTTCGCGGATCTTTTCGACCAGTTTGGGCTGCCAGCATTCGTTCAGATAATCCCATCCGGCATCGACGGAGGTATCTGCCGTACCGAGCGGTTCGGCAAACTGCATGAACAGGTAGGGCGAGATCCGGTGCTTCGGTGTCGTGTCAATATGAAGTTTCATGGCATTCTCCTTTGATGTTGTGGTATCATTAAATTCTCATGAGGCTGCGTTTTCATTCGATCTCAGCTTTGCTGAGCCAGCGGCCACTCAGAAGACGCCACAGGAACAGCACTACCCGGAAGATCCAGTCAATCGTCATGGCATACCAGACCCCCATCAGTCCGAGTCCCATGCCGGGGAACGTGAAAAGTCCGAATACCGATACGGTTTCCAGTGCAAGACAGTATGCCAAAGCCACGCGGAAAACCCACATGGAGAAAATCGCCACCACCATGGTAAACATAACGTCGTTGGCGGCGCGGAACGCGGGCGGCAGACAGAATCCCGCCGGCCACAGGATCACCGAGACTGCACTGTGATAGAGAAGAAGGATCCGAGCCAGTTCGGAAGAGTCCGGAGTCAGCCCGAACAGACCGAGCAGAGGTGCGGAAAAGATGCAGAGAAGAAGGTCGGTTCCCGCAACCATGAGATAACTGCTTCCCAGAAGAGAACGGACATAATATTTCGCCTGTTCCTTCTCCTTTGCACCAACGCAGCGTCCGATCACAGCAACCATGGTGCTCTGTACGGCTCCGCCCACTGTGTACTGGAAATTCGCCAGAGAAAGGGCGGCGGCATTGGCGGCAATGGAGACCGTCCCCAGAGAGGAGACCAGACTCGTCGTCATCAGACGCCCCAGCTGGAACATGCTGTTTTCAATCCCGTTCGGTACGCCGATCCGCAGAATGGCACGGATGATCGTTCCGTCGGGCCGGTAATGCAGGATGCGTTCCAGATGGATGTACCGTTGTGGATCATGCGCGATCCACAAAAGCAGGGATGCGCCGACAAAACGGGAAAACAGTGTGGCAAGAGCCGCCCCCGCCGCACCGAGATCGGCACCGTAGATCAGAAGCGCATTTCCGGCAATGTTCAGCAGATTCATGAAAATCGAGGTTTTCAGTGTGGTGATGCTGTCCCCCTGCGCACGGAAGGCGGCGGATACGCTGTTCTCAACCGCCAGAAACGGAAACGAAAGAGACACAATCGTAAAATACGACAGCGCATTGCGCATCACGCTCTCCTCCACATCTCCGAACAGGAATCTGAGAAGCGGGACACGGAAGATCAGCACCGCTGCGGTGATCGCCGCTGCCGCGATGGAAGCCGCGTAGACGAGCTGTTTGGCGGCATTGCAGGCATGTTTCTGATCTCCGCGTCCCATGGCCTGCGCCAGAACGACGGAACCGCCGCTGGTAAGCGCGCCGAACAGGGTGATCAGCACAGTATCGAGTGACCCGACGAGGGAGACACCGGCAAACGCCGCTTCGCCCTTGTTGGACACCATCATGGAATCCACCATGCCGATCGCCACCGAAAGGATGCCCTGCAGCGCGAGTGGAAGGAGGATGCGGATCAGATCCCCGCGAGAAAAGAGCATCGGAGATTGTTTTTCCATTGTTACGGTTCTCCTATAGGAATGATCGTCTTTGTTTTTCCAATTATATCACAACCCGGACAATCCGGCAATATGCCTGTTCAAAAGTTTCCGAAAAAGGAACACGGCGGGGAAAAGTTTCTCCCCCACCGTTGGTCGTCCTATTTCAGAAATTTCGCAAAATGCTCCTGCCACCGCAGGTCGTATCCCTTCCGGATCAGCCCGTCCACCTTCAGCGCGATCAGATTCACGTCACTCTGCAGTTCCGCCGCGATCCGCACGATATCGTACCCGTCGTAGATCAACTCCAGTACCGCATCGTCCTCGAGCAGCAGATTCGCCGCGAAGACATTCGCTTCATACTCCTGTATCGAGTTCATATCGTACAGCATGAACTCCTGTAACGTATTGCTCGCCGCAAATTCCCGATGCAGCTGATCGTGTCCCAGTTCATGCGCGCACACGATCCGGTTCATCTGGGGCGAGTTTTTGGCGTTCAGAAAGATGAACCGGTTCCGCTTGATGACGCGGTAAAAACCTTTCAACTGCTTCAGCGAACCGACCGTCAGTATCTCCACGCCGAGATGTTCCGCGATCTCAAAGGGATCCCGCGTCCCGTATTTCTTCACCAGCGACTGTGCGCGGCGGACGATGTTCCCGTCATATCCCATAACAAAGCCTCACCTCCGGTCGTCACTGATCGTCGTCGAGCTTTTTGTATTTGTTCGGCGTAAACCGGCTGTTCTTCCGTTTGGCGACCCAGTAGGCTTCGTTCAGCGCCGCCATGATGCCGTCCTTTTCGTCCTCATCAAGGTCTCCTCCGGCGAACAGTCCGATCACCTCGCTCACCAGCTCGTCCAGTTCGCGTGCCGCCCTGGAACCGCCTTTTTCCTCCGCTTTGATGATGTACGTGTCGGAATCGTTCAGCAGGGATTCAGACGAAACTCCGAGTACATCCGCAACCCGGAACACCACGTCGAGACTGCGCGGCAGGCGTGCGCCGTACTCCCAGTTCTGGATGGAGCGGTAGTGGGTTCCCGCACGTTCGGCAAGTTCCCGCTGGCTCAGTCCCGCGTTTTCTCTCGCCGCTTTCAGTTTTTCAGCGAATGTCATGATGATACCTCATAAAACAATAAAATCCATATTCTGTATTGACAACATACAAGAACGTGTGCAGCAAAAAGTAAGCACACGAAGTTGCGCTTTTATTGTATCATGACGCCAAAAATATGTCAACGGTTTTTCGTGAAATTTTCAAAAAATGTGATGGAGTGAAACTGATCTGTCATTCGAACTACACCTTTCTGAAACTTGTCTCGTTCAAACCCAGGTACCCTTATCCTTCCGCAAAAAAAGAGAACCGGTAAAAGGTTCTCTTTTTTGATGTATTGATCGTGGCTTACGGGTTGTTCATGACTTCTCCCGGATTGGGAGCCATGTTTGCCGCCCATGCGCGTTCCAGCGTTGCCCAGTCACGGACGGGGAGAAGTCTCGTCCACTGTTCACACAGCTTTTCGCGCAAGTCTTCCCAGATATACTCATGGGAGTTGGTCGCTTCCTGAATTGCTTCGTAGTACCACATGTCTTCGTCCGCATTGTCCGGCCAGAAGATCATTTCGTCCAGCAGACGATCCTTGCAGGGCTTACGGCCGAGAACATTGTTGATGATTGTCACAGCTTCCGCACGGGTAACATTGCGGTCCGGTTTGAAGCTGCCGTCCGGATAACCGTTGACAAGTCCCTTTTCCGCAGCAGCCGCGATATACGCTTCTGCCCAGTGACCTTCCACATCGCTGAAGAGGCGATCGTTTTCTTCCACGAATTCGAAGAAGCTTACTGCGATCTTCACGATCTCCGCACGGGTAATGGATGCGTTCGGACGGAAGGTGCCGTCCGGATAACCGTTGATGACACCGACATTGGTCAGCGTGGAGATAGCATTGTTGTACCAGTCGCCTTCCGCCACATCGGTGAAGTCATTGGAAGTGCTCCAGTAATATTCGCGCGCTTCATCCGTGAGCATCCGGAAGAAGATCGTGGCAACTTCCGCACGGGTGATCTCACGTTCGGGACGAACAGTACCGTCCGGATAACCGATGATGTATGCGTAATGGTCTTCCGTGTTCAGCTTTTCCGGAATTTCGGGAATCACGGGACGGATCGGATCATCCGGTTCGTCCGGATCCGGAATGACCGGGGGAATAAACGGAGGAATGAACGGATCATTATCCGTCTTCTTATTTACAAATTCCGCCGTACAGTCCTCTTCCAGTCTGCCAGATGCATTATATGCGCGTACGGTGTATCCCAGCGTTCTGGTTTCCGTTACCGTATAGTGGGTTCCGACCGGAACACCCTTGATGGTGATGGAACCGTCTCCCTTCATCTGGAAGGTATCACCGCTTGCGAGCTTGCCGCTGATTTTCTCACGTCCGTCCAGAGTACCGGAGTAATGCAGACCGTCTGCGGGGATTTCGAGTTCTGCCTTCGCATCATCAAAGACAACTTTGAAGGTGAACAGATCCTTTTTGGAGGAAGCATTACCGGTGATCTCCTTGGTGATCGTCAGATCGGCGACATCGCCGGTAAAGGTGTTGTCCAGCGTGAATACAAGGCTGTTCTCGTCTTCGTCAAGGCTCACTTCAGCCGTGTAGCCGGATACTTCGGATTCCTTTACCGTATATACGATCTTTTCTCCGTTTTCAAAGACGGGCTGACTGCCGAACGATGCTTTCCAGTCGTTTTTCTCATTCAGCGTTACTTCATCCACAGAAATATATTCTTCGCCGTTTTCCGTCTTTACAACTTTGAAGAGTTCTGCCGTAACAGCAGCGGGCTGATAAGCATCCTCTGCATTATCATCCGTCCAACGCTTTGCCACTGTGATCGGTGCATAGCCGTCTTCGTCATCCTCATCGTCGTAATCCGCAGGAATATGCGTATTGGTGATTACAAAGCCGTTCACCGCATCCCCGGCAACAACCTTGGTGTAGCCTGCGGGAACTTCCGCTTCCTCGACAGTGTAGAGGAGCGGCTGTCCGTCTTCGTACACCGGAAGATCCGTGAATACATACGTCCAGTCATTGGAATCTTCGAGAACGGCTTCCGCGACTGTTTCTTCACCATTCATCAGAACCACTTCAATGCTGTCGGGACGGAGACCGTCCTGATCGTTTTCGTCGTCCCAGACTTTGGTAACCTTCACGGTATTATCCGCAAGGATCTCGTATGTATTTGTGATCGTGAAGCTGTCAATAAAGTCAGAATCATCCTTTTTATTGATTTCAATCTTCGCTTCGTAAACTGTGTCGGTTTCTTCCTTCACAGTGTACGCGATCACCTTCCCGTCTTCATAAACGGGAACATCGCGGAATGTACCGGTCCAGCCGTCAGCAGCGGTCAGAGTGATCGTTTCGATCGTCTCATCGCCGTTCATCAGGGATACGGTAATGGATTCGGGACGTACGCCGTCGTTGTCGTCTTCATCGTCCCAGATCTTAATGACCGTCAGCGAATCGTTGCCGTCGCCGTCGTTGTCATCTTCGTCATACTGTGCGGGAATATGCGTATTGGTTACCGTGAAGCCGGCTGCGGCGTCCCCGGTGATCTCCGTCACATAGCCGTCCGCTGCGATCTCCGCAACGGTGTACTGAATTTCACATCCGGCAGTATACTTCGGCAGGCAGGTGAATTCCGCATACCAGTCGTTTTCTTCGGAGAGTTCGGCACTCTTTCCCGTATCGAAACCGTTTGCAAGAAGAAGAACCGTTACGCTGTCCGGACGGAGACCGTCGCGGTCATTGTCGTCATCCCACACCTTGGAAATGCTGATCTCTGTTTTTTCACAGGGAGTATCGTCGGGTGTGTTGATGATCGTACAGCAGTAGATGCCTTCGCAGTCCGGGAGACACGGAACTACGATTTCCGAAGTATATCCATCCACCGGAGTTTCGGAAAGCGTGTATTCAATTTCCCGGTATTCGCCGGGAATCACGCATCTGGCTGCACCATAGGAGGTATATCTGGGAAGAGAATAGAAACCGTCTCCCCAGTCATTTTCATCGTTCAGCACGATGGTACGGTCGGTGGGAACACCGTCCGCCAGCAGGGTGACCGTAACTTCCGGATGTTCTTCCAGAGCATCTTTCCAGACTTTGGTCACATGGAGCGCTACAAAATCGATGGTGGGAGAAGGAGCGCACTTGGTTTTATCGCAGCCTTTCGGATCGGTATAGGTCAGTTTACATTCATCGTTTGTAGGAA
>JBGVOJ010000755.1:0-3928 GCA_045126415.1 Eubacteriales bacterium
CTACATGGCTATAGGTCTGACAAATTTAAGTCGTACTCCACTTACAATTTTCCCTTTTTCCCTTCTATATCATATCAACTACACAAACCGGCTGCCGCAGTCCAAAGTTTTTGCGGAGCTTTTTTCAAAAAGCGACCGTATTCCCTTTCCAAACAATCTGCACAAACAAAAAAACAAGGGGAACCATAAACGGTTCCCCTTGAAGGAGCAGGGATATTAGTCCGCAGTAAGACCGGAACGTTCGATACCCTGAACGATGTATCTCTGACCGAAGAGGTAGAGGATGATCAGCGGAGCCATGATCAGGATACCGCAAGTGTTGTTGATTGCGGAGGTGTAGAGAGCCTGACCGGCATAGTTGGTATCGAGGGATTTCGGAACCTTGATGATGTCGGGGAGGAGCTTCGCACCGGCGGTCGTGTAGAAGAGCTCGGTGTAGAAGTTGTCCGTCCACTGCCAGCAGAACGCGAACATGAATACGGTGATCATCATGGTCATGGAGAGCGGGATGATGATACCGAAGAAGGTACGGAATACGCCGGAACCATCGAGGTAAGCGGATTCTTCCAGTTCGTCAGGAATACCACGGTAGAACTGACGCATGAGGAAGATGTACAGACCGTTCTTATAACCCAGACCGGTAACGGAGAGGATGTAAAGAGGCCAGTTGGAGTTGATGAAGTTGATGGAGGTTGTACCACCGGTTACGTTCAACGCGTCGATAACGCCGCCGCCGAGGAGGTTGACGATACCGAGGATGTCGAAGTAACGGAACTTCATGAACAGAGAGAGCTGAAGGGTTGCGTGAGGAACGATCATCGTGAAGATTACGCAGAGGAAGAGAAGGTTGTTACCCTTGAACTTGAACTTTGCGAAACCGTAACCGATAACACAGCAGATGAACATCTGAATCAGGCCGCACGCCAGAGACAGGATGAACGTGTTCAGGAGCGCTTCCAGATAGCTGTTGTCCGTGATGATCGCCTTGTAGGTTTCGAGGGTCGGGTGCTTCGGGATCAGTCGAACCGTTACGTCTACGAAGTCTTCCGGAGCCATGAAGGAGGAAGAGATCTTGGAGAAGAACGGGAACAGAATAACGTAAGAGACACCGAGCATGAGCAGGAAGCGGAACAGGTACCATACAACTTTCTTTAAAGTGTACAGGTTCACGAGCTTCGCCTTCATTCTTTCCCAGAACGGAGTGCGGTCAAACTCAACACGAATGGTGTTCTTGGTCTCCTTCTTGATGGTAGGAGCAGATTGTGCTTTATTCATAGATCAGTACCTCCTTTCTTAGTCTTTTCTCTGGTAGAATACGAACGAACTGAGGATACCCGCTACAGCTGCAAGGATCAGGATAACTACAAGGAAGTACATCCAGGACATTGCAGAGCTGAGAACGTTACCGTCTGCCTGTTCGTATACGCTTGCGATATAGGACATAACCTGGTTGTCATTCGATGTAAACGCGTCAATGATCGTGTAGATCGTGTTAACGAGAATCATCGGGCTGACCATCGGAAGAGTTACCTTCCAGAAGGTTTCCCAACCGGACGCACCGTCGATGGAGCAGGATTCATAGATCGCCGGAGAGATCGACTGGAGACCGGAGAGGAAGATCAGCATCTGTACACCACAGCGGTTTACGATGTTGAAGATGTTGTTTACCATGTTTACAACGTATTCAACGATTTCCGTACCAACCATCATGTTGTCGAACAGTCTTTCAACGTCCATAACAGAGATGATTTCGGTAGCGGTAGATTCCTGACCGGAACCGTCGTCGATACCGCCGGATTCTTCCATGTACGAAGACAGGGAGTTTGCCGCGTCGATATCGCTGATAAGACCGGTAGACAGAATAACCGGAATAAAGAAGATTGCACGGAATGCTGCACGACCTGCGATTCTCGTATTGAGGATAATCGCGATGAACAGCGAGAAAAGAACGATGGAGGGAATGTCGAGGATGAGCTGCTTCAGACCGGATACCAGAGTCGTTACATAAGAAGTATCAACGAGGATCGCATCGGAGTAGTTCTTCCAGCCGACGAAGGTAAGCTCGTAACCACCACCGACAAGAATGTCGATTTCGTTAAAGCTGTACTTGATGGAGTCGAAAATAATCGGGAGGTAGATCAGGACAAAACCGAGGATGAAGGGGAGAACGAAAATCCATCCCGCTCTCGCCTTCTTGATATCCAGGGAAGCGCCGCGCTTTCTCTTTTTGCCGGGAGCATCGACTTGAATCTTCTGCTTCTTTCCGCCTTTGCCGGCGTCAATGTTTAAATTCATTTAAGCACTCCCCTTTCTTTAGTCTATACGTACGAAGTCAAGACCTGCGATTTCGTATTCCTGACCGTCGTACTCAACAGTGATGGCGTAGGAGTTGTAGTTGAGGATGAAGTTTACGCCGCCTTCGTATTCAACGCGTACAACGGAGCCGCTGACGGTCTTATACTTGTCCGGAACAACATATTCTTCTTCTTCTTCAACGATTTCTTCTTCGCCGAATTCGTTTACGTTTTCAGCAGTTTCTTCGCCTTCAACAGGAGTTTCTTCTGCTGCGGGTTCTTCTACTACTTCGCCAGCCTGAGCTGCGAGACGTGCTTCAAGACGTGCTGCGCGTTCTTCTGCTTCGAGTGCAGCTGCTTCTTCTTCTGCGAGAAGAGCTGCAGCTTCTTCTTCTGCGAGACGGTCAGCTTCAAGTTCGTCAGCGTCCGGGATACGTTCACCATCGAGGAATTCGTGGTCAACGATGTAGGAGGTCTGGAGATCCTTGATTGCGTCGTTCAGCTTGGTGTAGTAGGATGCGATGTCTTCCTTCCAGATATCGTAGGAAACGGAGTAGTACTTGCTGAGCTGGAAGTCTTCCTTCAGTTCGCTGGTGTTCTGGTAGGAAAGGATGAAGTACATGGATGCACCGTTTTCGATTGCATGGAGGATCGCTTCGTTGATGTCACCTTCCATGTTGGTTGCGGAACCGGTGAATACCTTGGAACCATGGTATACCATACCGAGGAACGGGATGGATTCGCTTGCCTTCACATACTTGGAAGAAGTAAGGGAGGTATTGAGGATAACGTCTGCATACTTGACCGCATATGCGTTACCGCCTTCGATCATAACGCTTTCGTAGTCCGCGTCGAGTCTTTCAAGGAGTTCAAGAGTGAACTGCTTGCCGTCTTCGCGGTGGTACGGTTCGTCTTCGTCAAAGTCGGAGTTCAGGTCAGTACCGAGAGTGGAAACGGAGATTGCGTCGTTGCCGTATTCAAGGTATCTGGGACCGAACGCGTCATAGAGGTATTCGAATACAGACGGAGAGATTGCGATCGCGAAGGAGCGGTCGAAGCTCTGGGTAGCTGCGTCGTATGCACGTCTGGAGGTGTAACGGTCGTCGATGGTACGTACAGCGTGCTTCTTCATGCTGACACCGTCGAGTACTTCCTGCTGACGGATGTATGCGAAGTCGAAGTCAGGATATACGTTGAAGCCGTTGTCTGCAGCGTACTTGGCGAGATCGGTGAAGCCTTCTGCGCCGCCGACAACCTTGGTCCATTCAAGACGGTAAGGAACGGTAGCGTCGAGACCGCCGTTAGCATAACCGTTGAGCTTGAAGTTGATGTTGCCGACACCGAGTTCGGTGAGTTCAGCGTGCATGGTCTTGATGTCTTCGAAGGTGGTAAGGGGAGTGTCAACTTCAACCGGGAAGGTCAGGACACGTTCCGTGGTTTCAATGGAACCGAAGGTTTCAATGAAGAGCGGGATGTTTTCCTGAGTGTTTTCCAGCTTGGTGAGTTCGCCCTTTTCGATCAGATAATCACGGTAAGCGGTAGCCATACCGGTCCATTCTGCTTCGTAGTAATCCTTAAGGCCGTTTACTTCTGCAAGATCTTTGTCCTTGAGGAAGATGTACTGGATGCGGTAG
>JBGVOJ010000756.1:0-2620 GCA_045126415.1 Eubacteriales bacterium
AAGGTGGACTGCCATGCGCAGCCTTCGGTATATTCGTTTCCCCACTTCAGCGGGTCGAAGTCGCCGGCCATTTCACCCTTGGTGTCACGTCCGCGCATGAAGCCGGTTTCCTTGTCGAAAATGTTCGCGTAGTTCTTCGCACGGCGGAGATATTCCGGAACGATGTCGGTCTTGCCGAGCGCCTGTGCCACAACTGCGATGCACCAGTCGCCGTACGCCGCGTCGAGAGTCAGGTTGACGGATTCGCGGTGTTCGTCACGCGGAACGTAACCGTACTTCACGTAGGATTCCGCACCGTTTCTGCCGAAGCGCGGGAGCGGACCGTTCTGGTTCGCGTGCTTGATCATACCTTCGAGGGCGTCTTCCCAGGTCTTCCGTTCGCCGATGCCGTTGACAACCGCGCAGGCGATAACCGCGTCGATCAGCGTGGACGGCATGCAGCCGACTTCGCCGATGGAAACCCAGCGCGGGAGCCATCCGCATTCGCGGTAGTCGTTTACGAAGCCTTCGAGCATTTCCGCGAATTCGTCACGCGCGATGAGGGTGAACAGCGGGTATACGGTACGGTAGGTGTCCCAGAAGCCGTTGTCGGTGTAGCGGACGCCGTCATGTACGCTGCCGTCGATGGGGGTGTAGTGGACGTACTTGCCGTCCGCGTTGATTTCGTAGCACTTGTGCGGGAAGAGGAAGGTGCGCCACAGGCAGGTGTAGAACGTGCGCATCATGTGTTCTTCGTTTTCGTCGAACTTCACGTCGATGCGGGAGAGGCGTTCTTCCCAGATTTCGTTGTTTTCAGCGAGGATTTCGTCGAAGGTCTTGTCGCCGCATTCGCGTTCGAGCGCGAGTTCCGCCATTTCCGCGGAAATATAGGACGTACCGATCTTGTATTCCACATCGCGGGTCTTTACGAAGACGTGCAGGGAAGTGTGTTCGGTGTTGTTTTCCTTGTGAATCTTCGCGTTTTCAAGGTCAACGGAACCTTCCGCAAACTTGACGGCATAGTACATCCGGAAGTTCTCCGCGATGTCGCCGGAGTGACCGGTGGTCTCGCCGATCACGAGGTTCTTTTCGGGATACACGGTGTAGGTGTATGTACCCTTGAGAGGGAGGAAGGAGATGCAGGAACGGCGGTCGGTATCGAAGTGGAGACGGACGGCACCGCCGCGTTCGGTGGGAGTCAGTTCGAAGTCACAGCGGGAACGCAGGAAACGGATTTTCAGGTAGGAAGGCGTCATAACGTCATCCTTCGGACGGTGACCGCCCCACGCACCGTCGGCGGACGCCGCGATGACGTCGTTCTGGGGAGTCATGAGGAAGGTACCGTAGTCATTGATCCACGGGCTGGGCTGGTGGGTCAGGCGGATGCCTTCGATGCTGTGGGATTCGGGATTGAAGAACCAGCTTCCGTTGCGCTCGGTCTGCGGTGCGAATGCCGCCATGCCGAACGGACGCTGTACAAGCGGCAGGGTGTTGCCGGCGGAGAAGCGCGGAACGGACTTTGTACCCTGCTTGATATTAACAAGTTGGATTCTGCTCATTTGGTTGGAATACCTCCGTTTATATAGTCATCTTTAATTATACAGGATAACGGAAGAAATTACAAGATACCGGACGGGGATAAGTTCGGAAAAGTTTCTTTGTGAAATATTAAATATTGCTTAATAAATAGAAAAAACGAAAATATATTGACAAAAGAAGGAATTTGTGATATCTTTATGATGTATCCCAACGTGGAAATCTATTTTTTCAGAAAGGCGAAAGACATGAAGAAGATTTTCTCTCTCGCACTTGCTGCTGCAATGCTCGCTTCCATGGCAGTTGTTGCAAACGCAAACCCTTCTAATTCTCATTCTATTACCGCCGCTTACGGTACTCCCGTAGTTGACGGTCAGATGGATGACATCTGGAACAACGCAGAAATGCAGGTTCAGGATTCCTTCCGTTCCGGTACCGAAACCGACGCGAAGGCTCAGATCCGCGTAATGTATGACGACAACTACGTTTATGTTCTTGAATACGTTCCGGACAACACCCTCTGGACCAGCGACCTCACCCTCGCAAACTACCAGTACGACACCACCGAAGTGTGCATCTCTCTCACCAACTCCGAAATGACCTCCTATGACGGCGTGTTCGACTGGTGGGTAGGCATCACTCCTTACGGCGTACGCAACACCGACTCCAACTGTGCTCCTCTGATCGGCGGCGGTACTGACGTCAACGACGCGGAATACCTCACCGTTCACACCTCCCTTGAAAACGATCCCGACAACGACACCGCTGACGGCTACTGGGTTGAATGGGCATTCAACGTAAAGGCTATCGACGATGAACTCGTTATGGATGAAGGCACCACCATCGGTATGGAAGTTTCCGTAAATGACAACGCGGAATACAACAACCGTACCATGTGCATGGGCTGGGCTGACACCACCGACGGCGCTTCCGGCAACCCCTCCACTTTCGGTAACGTCGTATTCGGTGCAAAGGGCGGCGCAGCTGCTGCTGAACTTCCCGAAGGCGCAATCGAATACGCTCACTATGTTGCAAGCGGCAACGACCCGTACCTCAACTACGAAAACGTAATTGACATCGACCCTGAAGTTGTAACCTGGGCACA
>JBGVOJ010000757.1:0-1805 GCA_045126415.1 Eubacteriales bacterium
AACGCAAAGCATGGACGGCGGCAGCCAAGACATGCGGTGTAATATTTTATGTAGCTGAATTGTAACGCGTCGCACGATATCATGGAGACGGAAGGGGTCTGTGCTGAACGGGGAGCGAAGCCCCGTGAAGTCGCTCCACTATTCCTGATGATTTTTATGACTATATGGCTATAGGTCTAACAAATATCAGCCGTACTCCACCGAAAATCCCTCCTTTTCCCCCTTCTAAATCATATCAACCCCACAAACCGGCTACAACAGATTGAAGTTTTTGCGGAGCTTTTTTCAAAAAGCGACCGTTCCCCCAAAACGAAAAAGCTGCAGTAACCAAACGGCTACCACAGCTTTGCACTAGTCCTGCGCCCCGAGCACATCCTCTTCGGCGAGCGGATCAAGGGCATTGGAGTTTTTGAGTTTGAAAGAAACAGGGAGATAGACAAATATTTCTTCTTCTTCATTGGAATTTTCCTCATCGAGAATGCGGGAGATGAGAATGTCGGATTTGCGGGTGTTGTATTGGAAGGAGAGATTGGTCATGTAGTCGGTGACGATGGAGGAGGAGACCCAGACCTCGGTGCCGCGAATGATGTTTGGGATGTCGAGCTGGGCGGACTGACCGTTGATTTCCACGTTGATTTCGTCGACGTGGAAGGTGATGGATTCTTCGGTACCGGTGCCGCCGGAAGTCGGGGGGAGCTCTTCGGATATCGGGAGAATGAATTTCATCGCTTCGGCGGAACCGCTTTCCATCATGCCGAGATAGGCCGCGAGATCGTTGAAGCAAATGTAGACCACGTCGTCCGCTGCGGCGTCTTCGATCGGGATCTTCCGCATTTCGCTGCCGCCGTAGTAGTAGGTCATGCTGCCTGTTGTGTCCGGTTCGTCCGGTGTGTGGTTGAAGAACAGCAGGAACAGAAGACCTGTAAGTGCGCAGAGGATCAGCAGAATGATCGCAAAAACCAGCAGGCGTCCGCCGAGGATCTTCAGATTCTCTTTGATCCGGCGGTCGCGTTCCGCTTTGCGGCGCTGCTTTTCACGGCGTTCCCGGTCACGCATCGCCTGACGGCGCGCTTCCGCCTGTCTGCGCTCGATTTCCTGCCGGCGGCGGAGGTATTCCGGATCCGGCTGTCCGGGACCGTGAGGCGCGCCGTAAGGCTGCTGCGGGCGTCCGTAGCCGTTATATCCGTTATTATAGCCGTTGTTCTGCGGCGGAACCTGCCCGTTTGGGTAGGGGTTCCGAGGCATCGGACGCCGGTGCTGCGGATTCTGCCGACGCGGATTTGCACCCTGTGGACGCCGGTTCGGCGGTCGGTTCGGGGGAGGATTGTTCATACCTTACCTCACTTGGTCTCGATAATCATGAAGAACGGACTTTCGGGGGAGTTAAGCATACGGAACTGGGAAATGCTGTACTTGAAGCGGGAAATCGTGGAGAAATATTCGACAAGTTCGCGACCTTCCGCTGCGCCTTCCGGATGTCCGGGGTATACGGCAACGAGTAGAACCGCGTTTTCACCGAGCATTTCCATCGCTTTTTGCACTGCCGGAAGGGTTGTCGACCGCTTGGTGGTGAGCTGCTTGTTGCCGGCTCCCGGCAGATAGCCGAGATTGAACATGCCGGCCTTGATTTTTCCGGTCACAAACTCGTTCGCGCGGTCGTGGGACGCGCAGATCAGCCGCCAGTTGTCGGGACAACCGTTTTTCCGGAGGTTCTGCTCCGTGGAAACCAGCGCTTTTTCCTGAATGTCAAACGCGATCACGCGCCCGGTCGGTCCGACGGTCTTCGACAGAAATACGGTATCATA
>JBGVOJ010000758.1:0-6157 GCA_045126415.1 Eubacteriales bacterium
TTTTCCGTATTTGGATAAAACAAAACGTACGTTTTACCAAGCCGGCAATTCCTAAAGGGGCGGCGTTTGAGCCCCTTTAGGCGCCGTCCGCGCAGGACATAAAATTTTGAAAACCGCCGTCAGGCGGTTTTCTTCCTTCCAACCGCAGCGCGGTTGTTTTTTCTTCCTTTTTCTGTGAAAAATAAATTTTAACATTATAACGCTTGCCTAATGGCGGATTTATGGTATAATATATTTGTTATCCTTATGAAAATCAATCTTTACATAAAGAAAGGCATCTGTCATGACTATTTCTGAACTCAAGAATAAGATCCTCGCCGGCGGCATCGACGCCGCTCTCACCGACGGTCTTTCCGTTCCGGCAGACAAAATCCCCGGCCAGCGTGAACGCTATGCCAAGGCTGCGGATGAATTCGAAAAGCTCTACGGTGACGGCGAAATCTCCCTCTACTCCGTCGGCGGCAGAAGCGAAATCTCCGGCAACCACACCGACCACAACTTCGGCCGTGTTATCGCGGCAAGCGTAAACCTCGACATCCTCGCCGTTGTCAAGAAGACCGACGACGGCGTGATCCGCATCAAGAGCGAAGGCTTCCCGGAAGACGTTGTCGCTCCCGCGGCTGTGGAAGCTCCCGATGAATCCAGGTTCTTCACCTCCGAAGCGATCATCGCCGGCATGGAAAAGGCGTTCCTCGACGCGGGCTACGCGATCGGCGGCTTTGACGCGTACACCACTTCCAACGTCCTCAAGGGCTCCGGCATCAGCTCCTCTGCGGCGTTTGAAGTTATGGTGGGCAATATCCTCAACTACCTCTACAACGACGGCAAGGTTTCCAACGTGGAAATCGCAAAGATGGCGCAGTTTGCGGAAAACAAGTACTTCGGCAAGCCCTGCGGTCTGATGGACCAGACGGCCTGCGCGGTCGGCGGTTTTATCACCATTGATTTTGAAGATCCGACCAACCCCATCATCGAAAAGCTTGACTTTGACCTCACTGCGGCAGGTTACAGCCTCTGCATCGTGAATACCGGCGGCAACCACGCTGACCTCAACGAAGACTACGCGTCCGTTCCGGCGGAAATGAAGTCCGTTGCGGCAAAGCTCGGCGTTCCGGTTCTCCGCAAGACCTGCAGATGTGCGCTCGACAAGGCGCTTGCTGAAAACGGTCAGGCACTCCGTGAAGAACTCGGCGACCGTGCAATCATGAGAGCTTACCACTTCTTCGCGGAAAACGAACGTGTGGCAGGTCAGGTTGACGCGCTCAAGGCGGGCGATACTGCGGGCTTCCTCGCAGGTGTTACCGCATCCGGCAACAGCAGCTTCAAGTTCCTGCAGAATGTTTACACGACCAAGAACGTACAGGAACAGGGTCTGTCTCTGGCACTGTGCATCGCGGAACGTGTTGTCAGCGAAGTCGGCGGTGCGTGCAGAGTTCACGGCGGCGGTTTCGCGGGTACCATTCAGGCGTTCATCCCCACCGAAAAGACCGGTGAGTTTGCAGCGAAGATGAACGGTGTGTTCGGCGAAGGCGCTACGCATATTCTGAGCGTTCGTAAGAACGGCGCCTGCAAGATCTGCTGAACTGGAATATAGAATACCATACTCTACGTGTACTTTTTCTCCTCGATAAAGGAGAAAAAGTACCAAAAAGAGGAACTCTCCCGAAGTCAAAGGAGATTTCGCCGTCTGCGGACGGCGACCAGAGACGCTGTCTCTGGACTCTGCAAGCCTTTGAAAAGGCTTGAGCGAAACTTTTCGGCTGACGACGTGCAGCTTGAATTTTATGAAAGGTACATCCGTTTATGAAAAAACCACAGGATTCTCTCCGTAAACTGGGGCTTCTGTTTCTGAATTTCGTCCTGTTCTACGTTCTCCTGCGGCTGATTATCATGCTTGCCGGACGTACCGGGATCATGGCGATCTACTACATCGGCTCATCTGCCTACATGCTCGGTGCGGCGGCGGTTTTCATCGCGTTCTTCTGCCTCAACGGATTCACAATTAACAACGTGGACCGGACATGGGAAGACCTCCCCGACAAATGGTCAGACGAGCAGAAACGTGACTTCCTCGCGAAGCAGCCCGAACGCAGAAAAAAGGCCCGCAGCCTCATGTACATCCTCATGCCGATGGTCGTGACGATCCTCATCAACTACATCGAGCTGAGCTTCCTCAAATAAAGGAGAACCGTCATGCTCAAGATCCGTATCGTCGCGATGGGAAAACTCACCGTGGACTATTTCCGCGCGGCGTGTGAGGACTACCTCAAACGCATGTCCCGCGCGTATTCCGTGACGGTAATCGAACCGAAACCGGAAGCGCTCCCGAAAGACCCCACCGACGGGGACATCGCCCGCGCGCTCGAACGGGAGGCCGTTCGCATCACGGAATCCATTCCCCCGCGTGCCGCCGTTGTGGCGATGTGCGTCGAGGGGAAGGAACTTTCGTCCGAAGACCTCGCCGCAAAAATGGAAACCTTCGCGGCGTCCGGCGTTTCGGAAGTCTGCTTTCTGATCGGCTCCTCCCACGGCCTCGACGAATCCCTCAAACGCCGCGCAGACCTCCGTCTGTCGGTATCGAAAATGACCTTCCCGCACGAACTCTTCCGCGTCATGCTCCTCGAACAGCTCTACCGTGCGGCGGAAATCAACGCGGGAAGCAAATACCATAAGTAATCAAGGTGACATTATGGAAGAACTGCTTACTACAAAATTAAGTCTCGGTGCGGAAAAGCCGTTCCGGCTGCTGCATATTTCGGATACGCACCTTTGTCTCGCGGATGAACGCGACAACGAACGCAAGAACAAGCTCGCGGAAGGCAGAAAAAAAGTGTTCGGTGACGGCGAGGATGCGCTTGCGTGGAGCATTGAAAAGGCGAAGGAACTGGACGCGCTTCTCGTGCATACCGGGGACCTGCTTGACTTTGTTTCCGAGGCGAACATTGACGCGGCGAAGAAATTCACCGACGAAAATGACTGCTTCTTCGTGGCGGGCAACCATGAGTTCAGCCTGTATGTCGGCGAAGCGTGGGAAGACAAGGCTTACCGTGACCAGAGCCTGGACAAGGTGCAGGCGGCGTTCAGGAACGACATCCGTTTCTGCTCCCGTGTGGAAAACGGCATCAATCTGGTCGGTATCGACAATTCCTACTACCGTTTCGAACGCGAACAGCTCGACGCTCTGAAAGCGGAAGTGCAGCGCGGTCTGCCGATTCTGCTGTTCATGCATAATCCGATGCACACGGACGAATTCTACAACTACCGCCGCAACGTCGAAGGCGTAAAGATCGCGTACTTTACCGGTACTCCGGCGGAAATGATGAGCGATTACGACGATCACCGCTTCCGTCAGCAGTGCCCTGACGAAATCACCGTCGAAGCGACCGACTACATTGCAAACGAACCGATGATCAAGGCTCTGTTCACCGGGCACCTGCACTTCAGCCACGAAACTCCGTACTACGGCAGAATGCAGTATGTCACCGGCGGCGCGGGTCATCGTGTCGCAAGACTCATTGAGATTGAATAAAATCTTTCATCAATTTTCAGCTCCATCCCAGAGAAAGGCGTATTTTCCGTGAAATATTTTCTCCAGAAGTTCAAAAAACAGCTCCTGCGGCTTCTCGCGGCCGTTCTTGTATTCGGCGCGGCTTTGCTGGTACTGCTGTATTTTCTCGGTTACTATGACCTTTCCTTCCTTGACCGCTACAAAGTTCTCGGCGAAATTTTCGACGACGCACCGGTGCAGAACCAGAACGGGCCGTCGGCGTTCTTTGACCCGTCCGGACTGTTTGATGAGACGGAAGATCTGTCAGCCGGGGAGCCGTCGTCGGATTCTCTGTCCGGCGGCAGCGGTTCCCAGACGACAGGACGGCCTTCGGCTTCCTCCGGTCTGCCGGAAGACTACCTTTATTATCAGACCAAATCCGTAAAGAGCGTTTACACGCAGGATCGTCTTCCCGACAAGCTCCTGACCAATTCCAGAACCGGCGGCGACACCGTTGAGGAACTGAAAGCGGACGGATATCATGCGTCCGGGATCTCCTATTCCGAAGCCGGGTTGAATTTTGTTCCTCCGGAATCCGGGATTCCGGAACCGGTGCCGGAAGTACCGGAAGATGCGGCGGGGGAAGAAGCCGAAGAACCGGTCGAAATCGATGAAGCGCTGCTTGTCCCGAAAGTCGTGACGGGGGAATTTATCCCCGGTGAGACAGTACTCGGCAAGATGACGTTCTCGTTCCAGCTTCCGGAAAACTTCTCCTACCGCAAGCGTCAGGTCACGCGTGAGGTCATCACCGTTCCCGATGATGACGGCGAGTGGTATGTGACCGAGAAGAAAGAGCGTGAGGAACGTCCGGCGGTGGAACTCTACATGGGCTACATCATGCTGGACAACAAGCAGAATCTTTCGCTGATCGCCTCCGACGCGACGCCGCTGTGTATCGTGGATGACAAGGTCTACTCTCCGGCGTACGTGCGCGACAAATATGACCGTCCCATGTTCGTCCGCGATTCCGTGACGGGCGAAACGGTGTACTTTTATCTGGACACGGACGGTCTGAACTTTATCAGCACGGAGTACGATCCCGTGGAGGAAGACCGCGGTCTGAAATTTGACTATCCGGCGTCTTACGGGAAGTCGGATTCGGGCATTACCACCGACAAAAACGGCGTGACGGGGCGCATGGCGTACGTCAACCGGGGTGTCGGTATGGTCACGGGTTATGATTTTACGAACGCATATGCCTTTTCGGAAGGACTGGCTGCGGTAACAGCGACAAAGAACCGGAACGGTATGTACTTTATCGACGAAAACGGCAGACAGGCGTTTGAAACGTGGTACTACTACTTCAACGAACACGGACGGGACGGCTACGCGAACCTTGTCAGGCCGCTGACCGACGGAATCGAAAACCTTGGATTTTATTATTTTGATCACGGTCTGACGCGGGTACGCACACAGACGATCGACGCCTACAACTGGGTATACGTCGGGCGCAGAATCCGTATCATGCGCGACGAGCATGTCCTGATCCGCGCGGACGGTTCGGAATATGAGCTTCCGGCGGGATACGAGCTGGAAGGCTATTCGGACGGTGTGATCCTGCTTTCGAAAAACGGTCTGTACGGCTTCATGGACTACACGGGTGAATGGATCGCGCAGCCGATTTATGCGGATGCGACGCCGTTTGTCTGCGGACTTGCGACCCTGACGACGCAGGACGGACGGGTCGGGATGATTGACACGGAAGGAAATATTGTCCTGCAATTCACGTTTGACTACATTTCGCAGGTTTCGGACGGACTGATCGCGACGTACCGCGAGGAAAACGGCTGGACAATCCTGAAAATGATGGAAAAGGACGGCACAGGGACATAAACACCCACGATTTAAATTTTAAATTTAAATAAAAAAATATCACAAGAAAAACGAGGAACAAACCAATGCCTATTTTTGGTAAGAACAAGAAGAACGAAAACGAAAATGAAAATCCGGCAGCGGAAAACACCGCAGCTGCAGCAGAAGAAAACGAAGTAGAGACCCAGACCGTGACCTCCGCGTCCACGAAGAAGTACGAAACTCCCGAAGGCTTTGACTTCAACCGTTACTTCCTGGCGGAACGCCGTGTTGTTCTGGAAAACGTCAATTACGAAGTACATCCGGTACAGCCGAGCGGTCAGGTAAAGCTGAACGGCAAGGACACGATCATTGCGCAGATCGTCGGCAACGCTGGTGTAAAGGTAACGTACAACCGCACTCTGCAGTTTGATCCCGAAGGACCGTTCTCCCTTTCCGTATCCTTCGCAGTAATGCTCGTATTCAATCCGGGCACCCGCGATGAAATCGACTGGAAGACGATCGACGTTGCGAACGAATTCCGCAAGGCATGCCCTGCACTCGTGACCACCATGATGAGCCGTGCGACTCTGCTTGTAGCGGAAATCACTTCTGCATCCGGCGGCGCGCCGATCATTCCTCTGAAGTAAAGTTACTTCAGACTTCACGTTTGATTTGAAAGGTAGAAAAATGACCGTTCCGGTCATTTTTCAAATTAATGCCACTGCGCGTGGCGGCGCATAAGAGGTCCTCGCGCGGGACCTCTTATGAATCACCCGCGCCAGAGGCGTTCCACCTCTGGACACCCCCTCAACGGGC
>JBGVOJ010000759.1:0-2440 GCA_045126415.1 Eubacteriales bacterium
TTGGGCAGGTCGAGGAATTCATAAAGCTCAAGGAGGTACTGGTTATTGTGTCGGAAGCAACTGATATCAGAGGTCAAACCGGCAACCGCACCGATGAAACGGCTGATCGTCCCCTGATACATCACAAAATTTCCGATTCCAATGATTCCTATATACGCTTTTGCTGCGGTAAACAGAAAGACGGCTATGTTCAGCAGCTGACGGACAACAGATGAAATCATATTGTATTTCTGAGAAACTCCATGCCATTTCAAAAACCAGCCCGGACGCAGAACATAGTTACGGAATTCTTCCAGTACAATCCGGTTTAAGCCGAACAGTATCATGTCTGTCCCCCACATTTCGCAGAAGGCATCTATTCGGGTCTCGTGTACAGCACCTTCATCACCGATGATTTCGTTTATTTTTGAAATTCTGGTATTGGAGATATGAATCATGAAGTAGGCATCCGCCAAAATGAATGCAACAATCAGCAGTGCGGAAACAGGGGAGTTGACAAACGCAAGGAACCCTGAGAATTCCCCTTCTGCTGTCATGGTAAACAGCGAAGCTGTAAGGGAGACGGAAAAGATAATATTGAGTATATCGGACAGCAGATCAAACATCCGTGACATCACGTCATACAACCCAGAACCGTTTGCGTTCATAACCGTCACGATCTTTGAACGCAGGAGAACAACATCGGGATTTTCCAGATGTTCATACTGTGTATTGTTCTGAGCGTCAAGCATATAGGCTTCATAATGCGGCCATGTAAGATATTGTTTCAGATTCAGTCTGTTCCGCAGCAGTATTTTTACAACGTATAGAATGAATTCGCCGATGACCGTGATTCCTGCCAGAAACAGAAGACGTTCTGCGTCACAGTTTCCGGCAAGTTCATTGACAAGCTGTGCAGACATATACAGTCCGAAGTATGGCGAAAATGTATTTGCAAGTATGTAGAGAACCTGATAAGTCCAGAAATGCGGAATTATCACATTCCATATTCCGACTGCACGGCGGATGAGCCGGAAATCTTCCGCCAGAGAACGTTTTTCTGTTTTTTCATTGCTGTTCATCTTTTTCGGTCTCCTCTCTGTAATACTTACTCTGGATATCGAACAGCTCTCTGTACTTGCCGCCTGCTGCCATCAGCTCATCATGGGTGCCGACTTCAACAAAGTTTGCTCCGTCAAGCAGGAAAATGCGGTCGCAGAATCTTGTGGAGGCAAGACGGTGAGAAATAAATACCGATGTGGAGTTCGCCGATATCTCGTTGTAGCGTCGGTACATTCGGTCTTCCGCGATGGGATCAAGTGCCGCTGTCGGTTCATCGAGAATAATGCACAGCGGATTTTTGTACAGCAGCCGCGAAAGGAGCAGCTTCTGTGCTTCACCGCCGGATAATTCAACTCCATCTTTGTGGATTACCCGGGTCAGAGGAGTTTCCAGCCCCAGCGGAAGGGAAGCGATTTTTTCAGTCAGACCTGCCATTTCAACACAGCGGTTCAGCTTTTCACGGTCGATCTCATCATCCGTCATAGCAGAAGCAATGTTGCGTGCGATGGATACGGGAAGAAGATGATAGTCCTGCGGTACAAATCCGAACAGCGAATACATTTCGTCACGGTTGTATTCAAACAGGGTATGTCCATCAAGGAGTACCTCACCTTCGTCCGGCAGAAGAAGTCCGCACATCAGCATCGTCAGCGTTGTTTTTCCGGCACCGTTCAGACCTACAAGCGCGATCTTTTCACCGGCATCGATTTTAAACGACACATTGTCAAGGACTTTTTTCTCTCCTTCCGGATACTGATAGGATACATTCCGGAATTCAATCGAAAACGGTGCAGTCGGAACAGGGATTCCTTTGCTGCGGTTCAGTTTTCCTTCCGTTTCCATTGCCTCACGGAAGTCGGATATCTGCAGAGCTCCTTCCTGTACCCGGCTGATGATGCCGAGAAGATCCCCCATCATCCCTGCCATTGATGTAATCGCTGAGAAATACAGTACAAAGCTCGAAGCATCCACTTCTCCCTGCACCGCTTTCCAGATCAGGAAGGCATATGCGGCGCCATCCCGGCACAATATCACAAGCTGGCTGACGATTGCTGTAAGGAAAGAACGACGAAATAGTTTCTTATGTTCATGGTCACTTTCGGCAAACAGCTTCTCAATCCGATCGTGAATAGGTTCCTGCATGCTGTACAGGCGGATGTCTTTCGCATATTTGAAATCCCGTGATAAATGAAAGGTACAGTAGAAAATTTTCTTGGAAATTGCATTTCTCACATCCTGATCATCGTAGTTTTTCTCTCTGTACCATTTGTTCATCCAATAGTTGACTGCACAGCCGGCGGCGAGCAGCAGAATGATGGCCGGATGCAGCATGGATATCACCGAACCGTATAAAATAAATTTCAGAACCTGTGCCGCCATGTTGGCAATTTCCACCGGG
>JBGVOJ010000760.1:0-4809 GCA_045126415.1 Eubacteriales bacterium
GAATATACAGTTCTCGAACAGACATACAATGAACTCTCAGCAGATGTGGAAACGCTGAAAGCCGAAATGGAGCGGATTGAAAGCTCGTCCGGGGATATCGATAAGGCAAATACGCTGACAAACGAGATCCGGACGCTGGAAAGCCAGCTTGAGAACCTGGAGAAACAGTATGACCGTGCCGAAGAAGATTTTTATGATGAAGTGCACGCGATCATTGAAGGCTATAAAGAAAAATATTACATAGCCAAGGAAAATTACGAAAGTTATCAGGAACCGGTGCAGACGCCGCCGGCTGATGACGGAATGTCCGGAGAAGATTTTGCGGACGGAGAAGTTCTCCCGCGCTGGGACGAATATGACGAAAACAACAATCTTATTCTGTCTTCGGAAGACAGTACCAAAGAGAATCTGAGAGAAGCTATGTATGAGGCGGAAGACGCATGGAGAGCGGCTCAGAACTGGGAAGTTCCCGAGATCGAATCCCTGAAGAAGTCTTATGACCGTTCTCAGGAAGACATTGCAGACCAGATCGACGATATTGAACGTCAGATTTCCGATGCTTACGAAAAACTGGATGTCGTAGGTCTTCCCGAAGTAGATGATGTTATCGACTACGCCACCGACTACGATCTCGCCGAAGCAAAGCGTAAGTACGATGAAGCCAGTGCAAGCCTCACCGAAGTTACTTCAAAATATGAAGAAGCGAAAACCAGAGTCGAATCCCTCCGCAAGCAGAACACCGCCAGCGGAACCGTTGCCGAGTACATGCTTCTTCTGAACACCTACGAAGCCGACCTCGACAGCCTCAAGGCACAACTCAAGCAGAAGACCAAGGATCTCGAAGCCAAGCAGAAGGAACTGTCCAAGGCAGAAACTCCCGCCGATCCCGAAGAAATTCTGGAACAGATTGAAACCACTGAGACCACCATCAAGGATCTTGAAGCGCAGCTGGAAATCACCAGAGCGACCGAGACCCAGTCCGACAAGACCACGGAATTTGCCCGTGCCGATCAGCTCAAAAAGCTCGACGAGCTCCAGAAAAAGATCGAGGAATACAAAAATGCGCCGGAAAATACCAATGTCAGCGCACCTATTGCCGGACGGATCGTCTCCATTGATGTGGTTCCCGGCGATACTGTGACGAGCGGTCAGACCGTCGCGCGGATTGAGATCGCCGACAAGGGCTATATCTGCGAAATTTCCATGGCTTCGGAAGAAGCACGCAAGATTCAGGTCGGCGCCGAATGTTCCATCAGCAATTCCTGGTGGTATTCCGATATTTCTGCGTCCGTCACCCAGATCCGTTCCGATCCGCAGAGCCAGGGCAAGAACCGCATCGTAGTCATTACCGTAAACGGCGATGTTTACGAAGGACAGAGTCTCAGCTTCACCATCGGCGACCGCAGCCAGTCCTATGACTGCGTCCTCCCGAATTCCGCGATCCGTGAGGACAACGACGGAAAATTCGTTCTGACCGTCACCTCCAAGAAAACTCCGCTCGGTATGCGCTACACCGCCGTGCGTACCAACATTGAGATCATTGCGTCCGACGATACCAATTCCGCCGTTTCCGGTCTGTACGGAAGCGAGTTCGTCATTACGAACGCGACCTCCCCGATTTCCGACAAACAGCAGGTTCGTCTGGCCGATGAAAACGGATGAGAAGGTGTGAAACGTGAACGATAAGGTAAACAAAAAACAGCTTGCCGCATCCGGAATCGCCGTGCTCATCTTTGTTGTCTGCGCCGTTCTGCTCGGCGTTTTTGAACTGATCATCATCGGGATCTCCGGGTCGATCGAGTTCCTTGACGCCGGCGAACGCTGGTCCGCGTCCGGTGACCGTTTTGCCGTCATCACGCTGTACACGGAAGAAGGCGCGGCACTCTCCGGCGATCAGGTGAAATCATGGGCACGTAACATCGACGCCAGGCTGCTCGAATCCTCCGTTGCGCCGAATGAAAACGCCCGTTCGTGGGCATACACCTACGCCGCAGAGGAAACCATGACCGTCACCGGTCCGAGGGACAATGCGACGGCAGAGGTCATTGCGGCGGGAGGCGACTTCTTCGTCTTTCATCCGCAGGAATTCGTCTACGGCGCGGCGTTTCGGAACGATGAATCCAATCCGAACGGTGTGGTTATCGATGAAGACCTCGCGTGGAAAATTTTCGGCGCGACAGACATCGTTGGGATGGAAATGAGCGTGAACGGGATCCCGTTTATCGTATCCGGCGTCAGCCGCCGTGCCTCGGACAATGGAATCTACAACTATACCTATGGTGAACGTGCGCGTATGTACATGAGTTACGCAGGCTATATCAAGCTGCGCGGAGATGAAAATCATATCACGATGTTCGAAACCGCGCTGCCGAACGCCGTTCGTGGATTTGCTCAGAATATTTTCAGCGGTTCCGTCAATGTCAACGAAGATACCATGACGGTCATGGAAGCGACTGAACGGTTTTCTCTCATGAACCGCTGGAACAATATGAAGATTCTGAAATATTCCTGGATCCGTGAAAATAAAATAGAGTATCCGTACTGGGAGAACGAAGCTAAAGTCGCTGATTACCGCTGTGCGATCCTCATGATTTTTGAGGTGGTTCTGGCAGCAATTGCTGTAGTATCCATGCTCGGCTCGTTCATCCTTCTGCGGGTCTCTGGCTATACCGTAACGGACAGCATGAAGAATCTTTACCGTAAAATCGAAAAAAAGCCGAAAAAAAAGCGGCCTGTGCCGAAGAAAATCCGAAGAAAGAGGGTAGACCAATGAAAATGATTCCCATGAAGAAAATCGCTTCCGCAGCCCTTGCTGTCGTGATGGCGGCTTCTGCGCTGACCGCGCTGTCATCCTGTGGAAAAAAGGAACCGGTGAAGGAAAAACGCACCAATGTGTACACCGGTATTGAGATCGTCCTGCCGGAGGGTGTGGATTATGTTCAGAATATTTTCAATGCCGGCGAAAACATCTGCCTGATGTATAATAAAGTTTATACCGTGACCTACAACGACCTCGGCGAAGAAGTGGAACGTACTCCCGGCTACAACTGGAACGGGGAAGGTCTCGCGGAAGGCTGGTATCAGGATTATCAGACGTCCAACTATGTCGCGACGCTGGATCCCGCGACCGGTGAAATCAGCGAGGTCCCGATTGAAGTGGAACAGGATGAAAGCGGCATGGGCAACAGCTACATGCACAGTATGCGCGGCGGTGCCGACGGTACTGCGTGGGCGCTCATCAACAAATGGGAGTACAGTGAAGATTATTCGGAATCCAAAAACACTTACACGCTCCGGCCGGTTGACCCCGTGAACGGTGAAATGGGGGAAGGTATCCTTCTCAACGACGCTCTGAAAAATGCGGGCATCGACGAGTCGAATATGTACATCAACAATTTCACTGTTGCGGAAAACGGAATGATCTATATCTGCACGGATGTTTCCATCGTTGGCATTGACAAAACCGGTACGTTCAAAGAAAAAGTGGAAATGGACGAGGACGGCTGGATGAACGGGATCTACGCGAACGGCAGCCGCCTGTACACCCTGTTCTATCCCAACAATGGCCATCAGAAACTGAAGGTGATCGAAAACGGAAAGATTACCGACATCGCGACCGATACGCTGACCGATATCATTCAGAATGTGTACAATTATTACGGTTTTTCCGATACAAAAATGTACTACAGCACGAATACCGGGATCTGGTCGTATGATTTCACGACCGACAGTGCCGCAGAAATGATGAACTACATCAATTCCGACGTGGATTCCAGCAATACGGGCAATGCCGTCATTCTTCCGGACGAACGCATCGCGATGGTTCAGAACGAGTGGATCGGTGATGTGAGCAAAAATACGGTTGCCATCCTCAGCCGTGTGCCGGACGAACAGCTTCAGGAAGAGATCATCCTCGACCTCGGCTGCGTCTACACCGACTACTACCTCACCAAGGCGATCATCAAGTTCAACAAGCAGAACACCGGTGTCCGCATTTCCGTCCGTGACTATTCGCAGTACAACAATGAGGAAAACGAGTGGAACGGTGCAGCGACCCAGTTCAACAACGATATTGTAACAGGGAAAGTGCCGGACATCATCCTGCTCAACTCCGAACTTCCGGTGGAAAGCTACTTCCAGAAGGGGCTGTTTGTGGATCTGAACAAATTCATCGACGATCCGGAAATCGGCGTCTGCCGTGCGGACTTACTGGAAAACATTCTGAAGGTTTGTGAAGTGGACGGAAAGCTCAATTCCATGATCCTTTCATTCACGCTGAGCACCCTTGTAGCGAAATCGCAGTACGTCGGCACCGAAGTCGGCTGGACGCTTGCCGAAATGATGAACACCATCAAAACTATGCCTGAAGGAATGTCTGCGTTCCTTGAATACTCGCGCAAGAATATCCTTGACAACTTCTTCACCTACTCGATGGACACTTTCATCAACTGGGATACCGGTGAAACATACTTTGATGAAGAAGGTTTCATCGAATTCATCAAGTTTCTCGAAACCTGTCCGGAAAAGGGCTTCTGGGAAAGCATGTATCCGGATGACGGCATCGAATATGAGTATGATGAAGAACTGGAAAAGGAATACAGTCAGAAGTACGAACTTCGTTTCTACAAGGACTATTCGCTGTTCTACATGATGAATGTGTCCAACTTCACCCGTCTGATGAATGTTCGCGGTCAGTTCGCAACGGACGATATCACCTGCATTGGCTTCCCGACGACGGACGAAACTTCCAACGGCGCGACGATCCTTCCTCAGGCAGAACTTGCGATCAGCGCACAGTCTCTTGCACAG
>JBGVOJ010000761.1:0-2724 GCA_045126415.1 Eubacteriales bacterium
GATGACAGAGTAAAAATTGTTGGTTCGGTACGGTCGTTGTTTCGGTCTCACCACGCTTACCTGAATAATATTGTGCAGTATCTTTTCCAGCGGCTGACCGTTCTTTTCATACATAGCAAGCAGAAAAAACGGCAGCATGACAACGATCATACAGATAGCCGCCGCACTGGTGGCGATGTTTTCTTTGAGCAAAAAGAAAAGCGGCACACCGAGAAGGGCACCGCTGCCGAAGCAGATGAGCTGACGTTTGGTCAGATTGAGAAACACTTTTGTTTTTACATTGTTTAAATCTTTGGGTACAGGGACGTATGCCAATTTCTGTTCTCACCTCCGATTTTGAGTTTTTTTTATTTATAATATTGATACCATATATGATACCATGATATACTATATACGCGAGATGATGATAGTGCCAAATATGTGCAGATGGTCAAAGAGATTATAGAAACGGAGGAAAATCATGAGAACGATTGATGAATATATGCGTTTGCCTTATCGCATGGAAGTGATTCCGGATACGGTTGAAGGCGGTTATGTAGTTCGTTTTCCGGAGCTTCCCGGCTGTCTGACCTGCGCGGATACTCTGGAAGAAGCTGTCCGTAATGCCGCAGACTGTAAGAAAGAATGGCTGACCGCAGCCCTGGAGGAAGGGATCGATATTCCCGAACCGGTATCCGAGGATGAGTATTCCGGGCAGTTCAAACTGCGGATTCCGAAATCCCTGCATAAATCTCTTGCAGAACATTCCAAGGCAGAGGGGATCAGTATGAATCAATATTGTCTGTATCTGCTGGCAAAAAATGATGCTTCCTATCGGGCAAATACATGATTATACGAACAGAGTGGTGGAAACACTGCTCTGTTTTTTAGTGGGCATTCCATATTGCCTTGCTCAGACTGCCCGTCTTGAACAGGCAGAAGCACAGCAGCACCGTATAGCCCACGCAGGTCCAGATGGCATACAGAATATCGTCCGTCAGCGTGATATTCTGCACCAGCGCCGCATAAATTGCCACGCAGACCACGATCAGGAATGCCTGAAATCCAAGGGCAAACAGACTTCGCAGATAATTCTGACCCATACCGCCCCATTCACGGTTGGTCATGGTTGCCATCGGGATGGGAGCGATGCTGGTCACGATATACACTTCAATCATTCTGCCGTAAACAATCACGAAAATGCAGGCGGACAGAATCCACATGGCGATGCCGACAAAGGCGGTCTGCATCCAGATTCCGAACAGTTCGCCGACCTCCATTTCCATAAGCCTTGCTTCCAGATCGGCTGTGACTGACGATATATCCAGCGGTGCTGTCGAGGAGATCACTCCCGCAGAACGGCTGACGACCTCCTGTGCCACATCGAATATGCCCATCACGATGTTCCATGTATTCGTAACAATCAGCACAGCGCAGGCGGTTTTGAATATCCACTTGAAGAACATCCATGTGTCCACATCGTGCATACTGTTTTTATCCGCGACCATCTGGATCAGTTCCAGTGTCATTACAAAAGCAAGAATCACACCGGCAATCGGCAGAATCACTGTTTCGGACAGGTTTCTTACCATGTTATACACGCCTGTGTTCCACGCGGATGGTGTAGTACCGACCTGTGCGGAAATATCTCCGACCTGTTCGTTGACATAATCAAACATACCGGAGAGGTTTGAAATGATGCCTTCCGCAAGGATTCGCTGTAAGCCGTTCATGATGGATTCCCATATCGCGTCCATTTAGTTTCCCCCTTTCATGGGAGCCGTCCGAATGAACGAAACAGCTCCCGTGGGTGTGGATTTCATGGGGATCATCAGCCGAACAGACCGGAAAGCAGGGGAATGAGGGTGATGCCAATGAGGGCTACCCCGCCGCCGGCCATCAGCTGTTTCATACCCTGAGACTTCGCACCAGGGTTGTCATTCCCATATCCTTCCAGAAGGTTAATCACGCCCCATACGCCGAGACCGGCACCGAGGGCAACCACAAGGGTCTGAAGGGTTTCAACCGCGCTGTTGAAAAATTCCATTTACAAAAAATCAGTCGGGCAGATTTGCGTTTCCGCAGACCACCGGTTCTGCCGGACTACCTCCTTTCAAAATTTTGTGTAAGTTCATTTTGAAAGTGGTCATTTTGTTCTGGGTGTTCTGGATGTCTGCGGTTGTCTTAGTTGTTTTCTTCGTCTACATCTACTTCATAGGTTTCGTATACCTCCTCTGGTTTCGGTTTCAGTCGGGTGGACAGATATTTCTCTATATTGAACTTGTTTTTCGGATTTGCATCCGAGAGATACCGGTAGTTTTTATGTTTGGTGATATCGAACTTATCTGATTTGAAGGGACGGACACCACGGAGCTGTAAAATACACTTGCCGCCGTCAAGGACGGACAGTTCGTCCACAGAAGCGAGTTCGTGACCGAGCTTCTGGAAATTCTGCGAATGGGAAGTCTCCCGTCCCCGGCTTTCTCCTGTGTTCGCTATGTCAATCGTTTCTTTTCCGAGTGCGGTTGACAATTCTTTCAGAGTGGTCGGCTCGGAACCGCCAAGGAACAAGCGGGAATCCATGTTCCCGATGATGGTATCGGCATTGTCGCGGTAAAGAGCTTTGAGCTGAGATTGTGCCTGCAATACCAGACAGCAGGAGATTTCACGGCTTCGGATGGTTGCCACCAGCTTTTCCAGATTCGGAATCTGTCCGATATTCGCTGCTTCATCAATCAGACACCG
>JBGVOJ010000762.1:0-2993 GCA_045126415.1 Eubacteriales bacterium
TTGTGCAAACGATATGTCAGCCGCTCTTTCTGACGAAAAGCTCGGACGGCGGCAGCCAAGACGAGCGGTGGTTTCCTTACCGTAGCTGAATTCAATAGTAATGTACAATATCACCGTATCTGAAGCCGTCAGCGCTGAACGGGGAGCGAAGCCCCGTGAAGTCGCTCCACTATTCCTGATGATTTTTATGACTATATGGCTATCGGTCTGACAAATTTCAGCCGTACTCCACCGAAAATTTCTCCTTTTCCCCTTCTAAATCATATCAACCCCACAAACCGGCTACAACAGTCCAAAGTTTTTGCGGAGCTTTTTTCAAAAAGCGACCGTATCCCCTTTCCTCCACCCTTGCAATCCAAAAAATCCTGTAGTATAATGGAAGAAAAAACGAAAGGACCCCACACTAATGAACAACATCGGAACCATCCGCTTCACCTCGAACGACCGTGAGCTGAACGAAGGCTTCGCGTGGGCGAAGGAACAGGCACTCGCCTACATCCATAACGGCGAAGACCTTGTCGGGCCGTGGTACGAAGCCGCGCTGCCGGGCCGTGACGCGTTCTGCATCCGCGACGTGTGCCATCAGGCGAACGGCGCACATGCGCTCGGGCTTGAGCACCATACGAAGAATATGCTGCTCCGGTTTGTGCAGTCTATCGCCGCAAGCCGTGACTACTGCTGCTTCTGGGAGATCGACAAAAACTACCGCCCCGCACCCGTGGACTATACGTCGGACAAGGATTTCTGGTACACTCTGCCCGCCAACTTTGACCTGATGGCAGGGTGTCTGCGTATGTACAAACTGACCGGTGACATCGACTATATCGAAAGCGAGGATTTTCTGCATTTCTATCGTCTGACAGTCAACAATTACATCAAAACATGGGACACCAACGGCGACGGTATCCCGGAAGGCTCCGGCACAAAACGCGGCATTCCCTCCTATGAAGAAGGCGAAGGCGGCGGCTCCGCGCAGATGCTCGACCTCCTTGCCGCCGAAGCTGCCGGTCTGTCCGCTTATGCCGAAATCTGCGAACTTCGCGGCGAAAACGGTACACCTTACAAAAAATGGGCGGAAAATATCCTCGCCGAAATCGACAGCCGCTGGGATGAGTCCGACAGCCGCTACTTCTTCGTCAAACGGAAGGACGGCTCCCTCACTCACATCTCGCACATTGCGTCGGAATATGTCCTCTACTTCAATGCCGCAGCGGACGAACGCAAGCGCGCAATCACCCTCGACCGGCTCCATCAGCGCGGTATCAACGGTATTATCGTCGAATGCGGTTCCCATCTCTCCGAAATTTTCTACCGCTACGGTCAGCCGGATCGAGGAGAACACTGGCTCCGCCACTTCACCTCGCCTGCACTGAAGCGGCGCGAATATCCCGAAGTCTCCTACGCCTGCGTCGGCGCGTATGTCTTCGGCATGATGGGCGTGTCCTACGATTTCGTCACCCGGACCGTCTCCGCTGACCCGAAACTCCCCGAAGGTGTTACCTCCGCTTCTCTTACGGGTCTTCCCGTCTTCGGAAGATACGCGGACATCACCGTCGAAAACGGCAGCGTGACGATCACTTACCGCGACGAAGCGTAAATCACCGCGAACATAAAAAACGTACGGTTTTTCTTCCGTACGTTTTTTCATTATACATTGGTTTGTTCCGTCATCATGTCAGCCAGCGTGACGCTGTCGAGGTAGTCGTCGATGATTTTTCCGAGTTTCTCCCAGACGGGAAGCGTCTGACAGCAGACCGAGCGTCCGCATTTCTGCGTGTTGTCGTCCACCAGACATGCCACCGGCGCAATGGAACCTTCCACGATCCGCAGAATACTCCCGACCGTGTATTCCTCCACAGGACGGTTCAGACGGTAGCCGCCGCCCTTGCCGCGCAGTCCGTCGACAAACCCGGATTTGGAGAGCGCCGAAATGATGCTCTCAAGATACTTTTCCGAGATTCCCTGACTCTCCGCAACCACCATCAGCGGCACATACTCCCCTTCCGGATACTGCGCCAGTTCCAGCATCACGCGGAGTGCGTAACGTCCTTTCGTTGAGATCAGCATATTGATTCCCTCCTGTTCTGTGTTTAACCCATTATACCACAATGTTGATAGGGAATCAAGAGGTTTTTTTACACCTTTTTCCGGAAAGACAGTACGGCAAGCATATAAATCACAACAACCCATACCGAAACGACTGCCAGAGGTTCTGCGATACCGTCAAAATCCATCGCGAGAGCCATCCGTCCCGCCTGAACGGCATGCCGGAACGGAAGAGCATCGCAGATTTTCACGAGCGTGCCGCTCATGTGTTCAAGATCCATCCACATCCCGCCGAGGAAGGACGAAAGCGATATCACCACCGACGACAGCGGCGGTGCAGCCTTGTCACTGAACAGGACCCCGAACAGAAGCCCCAACCCGACAAACAGCAGCATCGCCGGAACCGATACGACAAGAACAAGCAGCAGTCCTCCCGGATTCAGCGGAACGTCCGTGACTGCACCGATGATAAACGCGCAAACCATGGTGATGATCCCCTGCATAACGGCAAGTCCCAGTACCGGAAGCGTATAACCAAACAGAAAATCCGCCCGCCGCATCGGAGAGATGTACAGCCGCACGAGAAACGCCTCCGCACGGTCTTTCGAGACGAGCAGCGCCGTGAACAGCATGAGGAACGACAGCCCGAAAACGTACACCGCCGGTGCAAGATTGTCAATGCGGAACACCGTCATTCCTGCTTCGGGAGGGATCGAATCGTTCACGACCGTCATCACGATCAGCATCACCAGCGGAAAACCGAGCGCAAACACATATGACAAAGGATCCCGCACCAGCTCCAGCATACACCGTTTCGCAAACGCGGATATCCGGAAAATCCGTTCTCTCATTCCCGTTCACCGCCTTCCACAAGTTTGATAAAGACATTTTCGAGGCGTTCGTCCGCGCCGCATCTGCTGACCGCGCGCAGTTCCGCAAGCGTGCCG
>JBGVOJ010000763.1:0-3402 GCA_045126415.1 Eubacteriales bacterium
CTTGTTCTTGAGGAGTTCGAGGTTGAAGTCGTCGAGCTTGTTGAGATCGCCGCCGATCATGAGCGGGGACTGGAACAGGCACCACAGTGCGAAGTGCGTACGGTATTCGATGTCCGAGCAGCCGCCGTTTGCCACGTTGCCCTTGCCGTGCATACCGCAGATGAGCATGTCGATGTCGTTGTAGCAGTACGGGCCGGAGTAAGCGAGCTTGTCAACCTGGCTCATTGCGATATCCTTGAAGCTCTGGAAGCTGTCGTTGATGTCGCCGGTGGAGCGGTACATGTGCGCACCGGTGGAACGGATCCACTTTTCAACTTCGTTGGAACCCCAGTTGCACGCGGAAAAGAGGATTTCACGGCCGCTTGCCTTGAGAGCCATACCCATTCTGTTGTAAAGGATCGGGCCGTTTGCGAGACGCGGCTTGTAGCAGAAGTCGTACTTCAGGAAGTCAACATCCCATTCCGCGAAGGTCTTCGCGTCAACGAATTCGTAGTCGAAGGAACCCGGATAGCCGGCACAGGTGCGGGTACCTGCGCAGGAGTACATACCGAACTTCAGACCCTTGGAGTGAACGTATTCAGCGAGAGCCTTCATGCCGGACGGGAACTTTTCGGGGTCGGCAACCATTTTGCCTTCTTCGTTTCTCTTGCGGAGAGACCAGCAGTCGTCGATAACAACGTATTCGTAACCAACGTCCTTCAGTCCCTTTTCAATGATCGCGTCTGCGGTTTCACGTACAACCTGTTCGTTGATCGCGCCGCCGAACGTGTTCCAGGAGTTCCAACCCATCGGGGGTTTCTGTGCTAACATAATTTTTTCTCCTTTTATATAAAAAGTTTAATAATTCGCATATTTGCGGATTTTACAGTATTATGATAGCACATTTTGTATGCTTTGTCAATAGGGCTTGGAGAATTACGAAAATAGTTATTTACGCTTCGGTTCCAGAATCATCAGCGGCATTCCGGTTTCGGCCGTATCTGCCGCCGCTGTGACAGAAATATAATCCTCCGTATTCGTGACAACAACCGGTGTGACGATATCATATCCGGCGTTTTTCACGCCTTCCAGATCGACTTCAATCAGCACATCTCCCGCTTTGACATGATCTCCCACCGATACCGGAATGTTGAAAAACTTTCCTTCCAGCTCTACGGTGTCGAGCCCCACATGGATCAGCAGAGCGGTTCCGCTGTCCGTTGTCATCGAAATTGCATGCTGGCTGTGCGGAACAGCTTCGATCACAGCGTCCGCCGGCGCTTTGATGATACCTTCTTCCGGCATGATGGCAATTCCTTCGCCGAGAATATTTTCGGAAAACGTCGCATCATTTACTTCGGAAAGAGACAGGATCCGGCCGGATACGGGCGCATTGATGGTGAGAGTATCGGCGGAACCGTCTGCGGATTCCGACCGTCTGCGGATATTTTTCAGCAGTTTCATTGAGATAAACCTCCGGTTTGATTGTTCATCTCATAGGATTTCCGGAATTCTGCCGGATTAATCACGGAAAACAAAAAGCTCACAGATTTTTGATCTGTGAGCCGTCTGTGGATGGATAACAGGAATTATTCAGCCTTGTCTTCTTCTGCGGTTTCTTCGCAGCAGCATTCTTCTGCCTTTTCTTCGCAGCAGCATTCGCAGGTGCATTCTTCTGCGGATTCTTTACATTCGCATTCGCATACACATTCGCAGCATTCGCAGGTTTCTTCTTCGGGTTCAACTTCCAGAGCGGGCTTTTCGATCTTGTTACCGCAGAAATTGCAGAACGCAAAATCAGCGTTTACTTCGTTGCCGCAGCTTTCGCATACGATTACGTTGCGGAGGGTAGCGATTTCAGCCTTGAAGCTTGCGATGTCAGCCTTGATCTTGTCGGCCTTCATGATGTTGGCAGCGATTTCGCTGGTGCAGTCTTCGCCGGTGCGTTCTGCGGTGTAGAAGAGACGGCCGATTTCTTCGTATACGTCTCCGAGCTTGGTTTCCGCATTCTTTATATTCATGGTCAGCTTTGCAATGTTGGTAATTTCACCGGTCTTCTTGGCAGCCTTGTTTGCAGCGTCGGTAGCACTACGCTTGATGTTGTTGAAAATAGTCATTATGAACGATTTCCTTTCTAAGTAAGTGTTATACAACACATATTTTTCAACATAATTATTATACTATTTTTTTTGTGCAAAGTCAAATTAAAATCCGATGAAAAAACGATTAAATTGTAAACAATTACCTTGCGGAATATGAATAAATTTTGATGGTGCGCCCCAAACTACCGAATAAGTCATAAAAATGAATATTCAGGAGAAGAAAATGGACGCAAAAACTTATGAACGATACGCCGCTGCCCGCGCAAAAAAGTCCCCGCTGGTGAAGGACTGCGCGAAAGCCTTTATCATCGGAGGACTCATCTGCACGATCGGGCAGGGCTTTCTCAACCTGTACAGTTCGCTCGGACTGGACGAAAAAAACGCCGGAATGATGGCTTCCATCACGATTGTATTCATCACCGCTCTGCTGACCGGCTTCGGAGTTTTCGATAAAATTGCCAAGCATGCCGGTGCGGGAACGGTCGTACCCATTACTGGATTCGCGAATTCGATCACATCTGCGGCGATTGACAATAAGACGGAAGGATTTATCCTCGGGGTCGGCAGCAAAATTTTCTCCATCGCCGGCCCGGTGATCCTGTACGGGATTTCCGCCGGGGTGGTTTACGGTGTGATCTACTGGGTACTGACGACGTTTATTTTATAGGGAATGCGTCAGGACTTCTGGACTCCCTCAACGATTGAGTATATTCCCGCCGCGCCGCCCTGTTCCATACAGCGTCAGATTCAGTACCAGTGTATTCGCCGCCAGCGCAAGTCCGCTGTAGAACATCGTCCCGATATCCCCGAAGACCACCCATGCTGTAAGTACCACCGCCGCATCCACAAACAGAAAGATATACCCCGCTTTCACGTCCGGCATCTTCCGCTGGATCAGATGCACCACGATATCCGTCCCGCCGGTCGTAGCATTGCAGCGGAAGATCAGCCCCATCCCGAATCCGGTCAGAAGTGCGCCGACAATCGCGCAGAAATACCGGTCATCCCCTACCGGAGGGAACACAAAATGTTCAGCGAACGAAATCATTGCGGACGATACCGTCGTCGCCCAGACCGTTCCGAAGAAGAAACGTCCCCCGAAAACGTACGAACCGATGAGCAGCAGGGGCAGATTCAGCAGAAAAATCACGGTTCCGCCGTCAATCGCGTTCCACAGATGCGTCACAATCACGGCAATTCCTGAGACGCCTCCGGCAGCAAGGTCGGCGGGTTCGAGAAACAGCGCAAATCCCGCAGCGTACAGGGCGCACCCGCCCGTGATGACGATATATCGCTTAAAAATATCCATGGTTCCGGCATC
>JBGVOJ010000764.1:0-2691 GCA_045126415.1 Eubacteriales bacterium
TTCCTCGTCGATCAGTCCCATGGCGATCTGTTCTTTGATCATTTCACGGACGAATTTCGGATTTGGAAGCCGGTATTCCCATACCTTTTCCTTGCAGACATAGTGCTTGTTGTTTTTGTCGTCATCCATGATTTTTCCGTCTGCCAGACGGTAGCTGTACATATCGATAAGAATACCGGGCTTGATACATTTCTGAACGATATAGGGAAAATCGTCTTCGTTGGAAATAAAATGGACAGAGACGTCCCAGCGTTCTTCCGTGGTGTCTCCGACATTGTACAGATATTTCTGGAGACTGCATTCTTTGACGGTTCCGTGATCCAGAAAAGACAGATCTTCCATAGAAGAAAGACGGATCCCGGCATTGATTTCGTTGACGATCTTCAGCGGCTTGAAATCCAGTGTGTAGCCGAACAGCTCGTCCATGGTGATATGGAATAACTGCGCGATCTGCGGGAGCATGGTGACGTCGGGGTAACTTTCGGCGGTTTCCCATTTGCTGACGGCAGCCTTGGTTACGCCGAGAATGTTGGCAAGTTCTTCCTGTGTGAGATCGCGTTCTCTGCGCTTTGTGCGGATGATTTCGTGGATTTTCGGTGTATTCATGATACATCCTCCTGTTGGTTGATATGGTTCCGGAACTGATATCATTATAACACACGGGAACACCGGATGTATAGCGAAAGTTGATTGACTTGGTTGAGCGTTGGTTGACATCTGCACACAGAAAACGCTTTATATCATATCCATTTGTTCAAAAGTTTTTGAAAAGGGGTTCGGGGGAAAACTTTTTCCAAAAAGTTTTCCCCCGAGAACTTTATTTCTTATACATTAAATCTGAATAAAACCACATCGCCGTCCTGCATGACGTATTCCTTGCCTTCGCTGCGGACGAGACCGCGTTCCTTTGCGACGGTCATGGAACCGCATTCCATGAGGGCGTCGTACGCCACAACTTCCGCGCGGATGAAGCCGCGTTCGAAGTCGCTGTGAATCTTGCCGGCTGCCTGCGGTGCGCGGGTACCGTTTACGATCGTCCATGCGCGGACTTCCTTCGGGCCGGCGGTCAGGTAGCTGATGTAGCCGAGCAGGGCGTAGCTTGCTTTGATGAGACGGTCGAGACCGCTTTCTTCAATGCCGAGGTCTGCGAGGAATACTTCCTTTTCTTCCGCGTCGAGTTCCGCGATTTCCGCTTCGATACCTGCGCAGACGGTGATGACTTCCGCGCCTTCTTCGTCCGCTGCTGCCTTGATGGTCTTGTACATTTCGTTATCGTCGGATACGCCTGCCGCTTCGTCTTCGCTTACGTTCGCAACGTAGATGATCGGCTTCAGCGTCAGAAGATTCAGGTCTTCCAGAATCGCACGTTCATCGTCCGTCAGTTCGCAGCTTCTTGCCGTCTTGCCTTCGTTCATGACCGCGAGGAGCTTGTTGTAAACGTCGAGGGATTCCTGCAGGGTCTTGTCCCCCTTCAGCAGCTTCTGCGTGCGTTCAATGCGGCGTTCAAGCTGTTCGATGTCGGAGTAGATCAGCTCAAGGTTGATCGTTTCGAGGTCGCGGGACGGGTCAACGGAACCGTCGACGTGGATGATATCGCCGTCTTCGAAACAACGGAGTACGTGAACGACCGCGTCAACGTCGCGGATGTGGGAGAGGAACTTGTTGCCCAGCCCTTCGCCCTTGGACGCGCCGCGAACCAGACCTGCGATGTCCACAAATTCCACCGTTGCCGGCGTGTAAAGCTCCGGATTGTACATTTCCGCCAGCTTGTCCAGACGATAGTCCGGTACCTGTACGATGCCTACGTTCGGGTCAATGGTGCAGAACGGGTAGTTCGCGCTCGGTGCACCCGCACCGGTCAGCGCGTTGAACAGCGTGCTCTTGCCGACGTTCGGTAAACCAATAATGCCAAGTTTCATATCTATACTTCCTGCCTTTGTCTGAGAGAGTGGTGTGATCTTTATGATAGATTATCACCTCATTATATACCATTTTGTGCGGATATTCAAGAGGGAAGCGCATTGTTTCCGTGAAATTTATTTTGTGATATCATATTTTCGCAAAATTTCTGTAAAAATCATGATTAATTTGTATTTCCGTCACTGCGTGTTCACATAATCTTCATATTAATAGGATAAAATAATTAATATTATTAAAAGGAGGGTTCTATGGTATCGGAAGCAATTTACAGGCACGAGTATAAATACCCAATCAATGCTGGTGACTGTGAAATTCTGAAAAGACGTCTTCGTCAGGTCATGCAGCTCGACCCGCATACCGGTCCGACCGGTGAATATGTGATCCGCAGTCTGTATTTTGACAATGCCTATGACAAAGCGCTTTTCGAGAAAATAAACGGCACAAATCCGAGAGCCAAGTTCCGTATCCGGATCTACAACGGGAGCGATGACATCATAACTCTTGAGAAAAAGGTGAAGGCCGGCGAGCTTACACAGAAGCTGCAGGCGCGCCTCACCAGAGAAGAGTGCGATAAAATCACCTCCGGCGACATTGACTGGATGCTGAATGACGGCCGCGGAGTTGTCGCGGAGCTTTATGCTCAGATGAAAGGGTATGCACTGCGCCCCAAGGTGATCGTCGAATATACGAGAACGCCGTTCATCTATAAGGCCGGGAACGTTCGTGTGACGCTGGACTGCAATATCCGCAGCGGTGTTTTCTCGACGGACC
>JBGVOJ010000765.1:0-2776 GCA_045126415.1 Eubacteriales bacterium
TGGGTGATGTAGTGGTAGGTTTCCATCTGTTCAAGAAGGTAAACCGGACCTGCGGGTTCTTCTTCCACGGGTTCTTCAACAACCGGTTCTTCTTCAACAACTTCTTCTGCAGCCGGTTCTTCTTCAACAACTTCTTCTACAGCCGGTGCTTCTTCTGCAGCAGAAGCTTCGGTTTCTTCCGCAGTGGTGTCTTCGGTGCCTGCAGCGGGAGCGTCAGCTACCGGAGTTTCTTCGCCGCCGCACGCGGTCATAGCAGCTGCGGATGCGAGCATTGCGAGTACCAGCATGATGCTTGTGAGCTTCTTCATTTTTCTGGTGTCTCCTTGAAATTTAAGTAAAATTCAGCAATCCTGAGGATTGTCACTCTATAAATATACACCCGAAAAACACAATTGTCAATATGCTTGGCGCAAAATCGGATATGTGATGAATTTTCGCGGTTATAGAGAGAGGAATATTAACATATTTCACAACGATAATGTACGCAATATATTGTAAATTATGTTAAAAATTAACCTATAATCAAAGAATCCAGCTCTTCCACACGACGGACGGTCGGACCGTCCATTTCCGCGGATTCGGCGATCAGGTCGTCGAGCGGCATGTCCGTTTTCTGTTTTTTCAGCCAGAGAGTCAGCGAGGAGGTCGCCGCACGTTCGTCACAGAGCGCGTACAGTGCGTTCCGACGTACGTACGTCTCGCCGTCCTTTTCGTAGAAGTAGTCGTCCAGTTTGTACGCGCGTCCCCACGCGAGCATGTACGGTTTGAAATTGTCCGACGTGAATGCGCCTCCGTATTCCGCAATGACGTTTTCCGTCCCCGGCGTTGCTTCGTCGGAGGAAAGCTGAATAACGTCTCCGGCGTCCGGATAGCGTCCGAGGTGGATGTACTTCGACGGCGTTTCGAGAAGCATTGTGTCGACCGTTTCGCCGGTTTCATCGAACAGGGTCAGCGTGTCGCCGTTTCCGAGGGACATCGGGATCTGCAGACCTTCGATCCCGGCGGAGTTGGAGTAATCCGTGCAGCAGATGAGCGCATATCCGTCCGGTTCGATGACCGTCGCGGCGAATTCCTGCGCACGGTCGGCCGTTCCGTCCTTGCCGAGGGACCATCCGTCGAGAGGAATCGCTTTGTCCGTCGGGTTATACAGCTCGATCCACTCGATGCCGTCCCCTCGGAACCTGACTTCGTTCAGTACAATCGACTGCGGTTCGTTTTTTTCCACAGATTCTTCCGCCGGGAACACCACAGTAACAACACAGGATGCATCTTCCGCGGTAAGGTATCCGTTTCCGTCGATGTGTCCGCCGGTGACGGAGATCTCCCCGTCACGGGAGAATTCCAGCGGAATGCGGGTGTCGCGCAGGTATTCGCGCACCGCGCCGGACGAGATGTCATACCAGCCGAGCTGTACGGTGCCGTCTCCTTCGATCTGCACGGAGACGTCGGAGAGGTTCCGCTTGGTTTCGGTCTTCGTGAAGCGGATGACCGCCGGACCGCGGGAGAGGGCGAATTTACGCATGGTGTCAAAGCTGTTGTTCCAGTGACCGCGCGAACCGCTGACCACGCCGAGACTGACGGCGGAAACCGCGACTTCCCGTCCGGTGTAGACCTGCACAAGGTCAAACATCGCCGAGCAGCGTTCGTAGGTCATGACTTCGCCCGCGAGGGTGCACATGTAGGTATAGAAGAGATCGGCGAACTCCTCGTTTTTCATGAGGGAGGACCAGCAGTTTTTCATCAGCAGGGAACAGCTTTCCGACATATAGACGTAGGGATTGGCGGATTTTGCGGAATTCTGATAACCGAAGGAGAGGTCGAGATCTTTCGGCAGGAAACGCCAGCGTCCGTCGAAAACACCTTCCGCGGCGGGATTGTAACCGTCTTCGGTGTCATTGCCGTTGTACCGCCAGACGCGCATATTGTTCTGCGGCCAGTCGGTGTTGAAGATAAATGCCTCGTATGCAAAATATTCGATGAAATTGCGTATGTCGAGCATTTCGCAGGCCTTCGCGTAGTTTTCGGGATCGCTCATGTCCTTCCGGACGACGAACTGCAGCATCTCGTTGAAGGTGTTCAGCTCCTCACGGGGACCGTCGTCGATGCGCCAGCCGCCTTTTTCAAAAACTTCGCCGACGGAACCCTTCACCGTGGTCAGATGTTCCTTCGGAACACCGTAGTGATGCTCGAAATAGTCTTCGTCAAAATCCTCGAGCTGGGTGACAACGCCCTTGTACGCGCCGTTGATGTACTCGACAACGGTCTGGACGGCAGGAGTGTCGACGGAGGTTCCTTCCAGCAGGAGAAGGAGCGCGGGCGTGGTGAAGAGGGAGGAATGTTCGTTGTTGGAACCGCCCCGGAAGAGGACGGTATCGCTGTAGGAGACGGGCGTGCCGGTCTGCGAGCCGCGGAGATTTCCCCAGAAGGCGTACGGGAACACACCGGAATCGGGGGTATAGGTTTTCCGGGCGTAGATGCGGAGGGATTTCTGGGTATTATAGCGGGTGTAGCCGCCGGACGCACGGAGACCGCCGTTTCCGGAGAAACGGAGACTGCCGCGTTCGTCAAAGACGGAGACGGCGATAGGACGTTCCCACTCGATCCCGCGCATATAGTAATTGGCGGCATGATACCACGCCTGCCATCCGACGGGGTTGGCACCGACGGAGAGCTTGCCTGCGACGAGGATGCCCCTGTCATAGCTATAGAGGTCGTCCTTGTCCCCGACGAGGGTGACAACGGGCATGGTGAAGCGGTCTTCGGCGGCGTGGGTATA
>JBGVOJ010000766.1:0-5894 GCA_045126415.1 Eubacteriales bacterium
CGGACGGCGGCAGCCAAGACGAGCGGTGGACTCCCTACCGTAGCTGAATTCTATATTAACGCACCTCATCACCGTATCTGAAACTGTCAGCGCTGAACAAAGCGGAGCTTTGAGAAGTCGCTCCACTATTTCTGATAATCAGGATCGCTCCACTTTGTCAACTGGGACCAACAAAATGTCAGCGCACAGACCCATCCAAATCCCCCAAAAAACAAAAAATCCGCACAGACTAACGACCTGTAGCAGCCCAAAGAGGTTTGGAGGGGAGTTTGAGGGGAACCTTTCCTCTGAAAAGGTTCCCCTCAAGAAAAACAAACGATATTTGATAAAAACTCAGTTGATCTTTTCGATCCAGCCCATGTCGTCAGCGAGTCTGCCCCACTGGAGACCGGTGATTGCATCGTAGAGCTTGTGAGCGATTGCGCCGATTTCGTTGTTGTTGACGATCATGACTTCGCCTTCGTCGTAGAGCTCGCCGACCGGGGAGATGACTGCTGCGGTACCGGTGCCGAATACTTCGTCGAGCTTGCCGTTTGCGTGTGCTTCCTTGACTTCGTCGATGGAGAGCTTGCGTTCTTCCACCGGGATGCCCCACTTCTTGAGAAGTTCGATGCAGGATGCACGGGTAACGCCCGGGAGAATGTTGCCGTCGGTGAGCTCGGGAGTAACAACTACGCCGTCGATTACGAAGAATACGTTCATCGCGCCAACTTCGTCAATGTACTTTCTGTGTACGCCGTCGAGCCAGAGAACCTGCGCGAAGCCGAGCTTTTCCGCCTTCTGCTGACCGATCAGGGATGCCGCATAGTTACCGCCGGCCTTTGCAATACCGGTGCCGCCCTTGACGCAGCGGACGTATTCACGTTCGATGCAGATCTTGACGGGGTTGATGCCTGCTTCGTAGTAGGAACCAACGGGAGAAAGAATGATGCAGAAAAGGTACGTGTGGGACGGATGTACGCCGAGCATCGGGTCGGTCGCAAAGATAAACGGACGGATGTAGAGAGAAGTACCTTCGTCATGGGGAACCCATTCTTCGTCCACTTCAACAACCGCCTTGATTGCCTGAAGAACGTCTGCGGGATCAAGACGCGGTACGCAGAGACGGTCGCAGGTGTTGTTCATACGTTCGATGTTCTTGTCGGGGCGGAAGAGCTGGATGCCGCCGTCCTTGCGGCGGTATGCCTTCAGACCTTCGAAGAGTTCCTGCGCGTAGTGGAAGACCATCGAGGAGGGATCCAGTGCGATCGGGCCGTAGGGAACGATGCGGGCATCGTGCCAGCCCTTTTCGGTGGAGTAGTTCATGAGGAACATGTGGTCGGTGAAGTGCTTGCCGAAGCCGAGCTTGCTGTAGTCCGGCTTGACCTTCGGCGTCGTGGTTTTTTCAATCTTTATATTAAGCATTATCGTAATCCTCCGTAGTGCTTGTAAAAATCATATTCCCTATTATACATCCGTTCTCATAAAATATCAAGGTTTTCCGCCCATTATTTCATAAAAATTCATCTTTTTTTCTTCCTTCCGCCGTACGTCATTCATAACCCGCCGTGCCCGCGCATACGATGGAACGATGAATTTTTACTTTTACTTCCGAACGAAAGGAATCCCGCTCATGAAACGTCTGCTTGTTCTTCTTCTGTCCGCGCTTCTGCTCGCATCGTCCATTCCCGTTCATGCCGTCCATTACGGCGGTATGCTCTCCCCCGCTTTCATGAATCTCTCCGAGGATTTCACCATGGTCAAATCCGGACTGGTCGCCGGGGAGATCTCTTTCACCGCCGAAGACTTCGCGAAAGCCCTCGGCACCTCCACAACCAGTATCACCGTCACCGCACTCCCGCCGGCTGTCAGCGGTATGCTCCTTCTCGGTGACGCGCCCGTCCTTGCCAATCAGATCATCTCCCGCGAGGCTCTTCACAATCTCCGCTTTGTTCCGGCAAAGGACTGCACCGAGGCCTCCTTCCGCTTCAAATCCGGCGGAGAGTACAGCATGGACTGCATCCTCCGCTATACGGATTCCGTCAACCTTGCTCCGACGATCGTAAATTCCGCAAACACTCTGACCACAGACGTTGCGGCGGGTCTCTGGACACAGCAGGACATTGCCACCTACGGTTCCCTTGCATCCTCCGTCAGCGATCCCGAAGGCGACCCTCTGACTTTTGAGATCACCCGTTATCCCGAAAACGGACTTCTCCGTCTCACCAATCCAGCGAACGGCGACTATTGTTACACTCCCTGCGACGGCGTGACCGGCGAGGACAGCTTTTCCTACGTCGTCCGCGACGAATGGGGCAATTATTCCGAAGAGGTCTCCGTTGTAATCGACATTGACAAGGCGGCCGCCGATCTCGTTTTCGCCGACATGGACGGTCACTGGGCGCACAACGCCGCGCTCGTCATGGCTGCCGAAAATGCGATGGAGGTCGAATCCGTCGGCGGCGAGCTGTACTTCCGTCCGGACGAAGAAATCTCACGCGAAGACTTCCTCGTCACCGTGATGAAAGCTCTCGGCGCGGGTGAGGTCGCACCGTGCAGTACCGTGTTTGACGACCACGGCGATATCGCTGCGGAATCGACCGGATACATCGCCAGAGCCTATAATCTCGGCATCATCAAAGGGGTGCAGGAAAACGGCGGACTGTACTTCAAGCCGTCGAGTACCATCACCCGCGCGGAAGCCGCCGTCATCCTGAACGCCATCATCGGCGCGGACGAACCGGACACCGTTCCCGTCTTCGCGGATCACTCGAGCGTTCCCGCATGGGCGCAGGGTTCCCTGTACGCCCTCTCGAATATCGGTATTTTCACGGGAACCGGTTCGGGAAATCTCTCGCCGAACACCTCCCTCAGCCGTGCGCAGACCGCGCAGATCCTTCTGACGGTAAAAAAATACATTGCAGGATAAAAATCACTGAATAAACGCCGCGTCCGGCAGACATAATAGAGATGTACCCCAACAAAGACGTTCCAAACAACCGCAGGGTGACGCGGAAAAATCAGTAAGAAAAATCGGAGTATAAAAATGGATAATAACCAGAACCGTCAGCAGAACCAGAACAACAACCAGAATCAGAACAGAAACAACAATAACCAGAACCAGAACAACAATCAGAACCAGAACCAGAACCAGAACAAGAATAACAACAACCAGAACAGAAACAACAACAACCAGAATCAGAACCGCCGCGACGAACGCGAAGAATTCTGAGTTCCCCGGCAGAAGGATAACTAAATTTTCCGGGGTACAGAAAAGACCGTCCGCGATCCATGGGATCGCAGGCGGTCTTTTTCCATGTTAATCATTTTATTCAAACAGAATCTGTGCCGCTTCAAAGGCTTCGTTGCCTTCGGAGACAGCGGGTTCCGTCCATGCGGATTCCGCGAACCGGCAGTGAACCTTTGTAAAGTTCGCACATTCCGAGAACGCGAATTCGCCGACAGACGTGATGGGGGACTTCAGCGTAATGCGTTCGAGTTCCACGCACAGACTGAACTGGTAGCTGCCGATTTCGGTGATGCCGCTGCCGAGGACGACCTTGTTCAGCTTGATACAGTTGTTGAACGCACGCAGACCGAGGGTGGTCACGGTATCGGGGATTTCCATTTCTTTCAGCGCGTAGCAGTTGATGAACGCGCGCGGCAGGATGGTCGTGACATTTTTGCCGAAATATACGGCTTCCAGCATCTCGCAGTTATAGAAGCACTGTTCACCGACGATTTCCACACAGTCGGAAAGGGTGACGGCGACAAGCTCCTTGCAGTTCATGAAGAAGTTGCGGTCGAGTTCGCGCACGACGACGTTATCCACAACATCGGGGATGACAAAATGTTCCCATGTGCCGCCGCGGTCTTCGTATTCGTCCTTCTTGAAGGAAAGAATGCCGTCCGCAGTGATGGAGAACCACGGGGACTTTGTGCTGGTGGTCATGTTGACTTCTTCAAGGCCGGTGATTGCCTGCGCCTTTTTGTAATTGGTGTCGGCAGCCATCGCGGAGGCATCGCGGAAATCACCGAGGTCGGTGAAAATGGCAATCGCCTCGTCAAATTCTCCGTCTGCGGCAAGGGAAACGGCCTTATTGTAGCGTCCCATGGGGATGAATGTGGTAAACGTCAGCACAACCAGTGCGACGACCAGCGCAAGTGCGGCGAAAATGAGGATCATCTTCGTAGTATCGGAAACGCGGTTCTCGCGTTTTTTCTTGATTTTGACGGCTTCCTTTTCAGTCTTGTCGGCGATTTCGCGGCTCCGTTCCTCGAGGTAGGAGGGATCGAGATGGGTGTTCAGCCAGTCGAGCGAACAGCCGCACGCACCGCAGGTGCCGGACGCGTCGAGGTTGATCTGCCCGCAGGCACAGCGCCACGCACCGTCGATCCGGTCGGGTTTATACTTCGCGTCGGTCACGCCGGAGCATTCGACGCGGATGGCATTGTAGAGAGGGTCGGTCTGCCAGTAGATGTCCTGTTCGGGGACAATTTTCCCGCGCGTACCGGATTCGTTTTCCCACGTTTTGCCGTCGGCAAAGGTGACGGAACGCACCGTCACGTAAGCGTACACAGCGTCGTCAAACGGGACAGCCACGGGGACAGACTCGCCGGCAGTCAGTACGGCGGTTTCGGTCACACCGACGCTCTGGCGTTTCGCGCCGGTGTATTCGATGTCGGCGGTGTAATTTTTGATGGAAAATCCGCCGCAGGGGACGGAAGTGACGACCATGGAAAGGGCGTCGTTTTCCCGGACGATACGGATCTGCTTCACCTGAACGGGGCAGCCGGGGATCCACTCCTTCTGCGGCCGGTCAGAGACAATTTTTATGTTTTCGTTTTCGCTCATGATACTTCCTCGGATAAAATGCTGTAATGGCATCATCATAGCACGTTCTGCGGGGAAGTTCAACCGTTATTTTATGAATAATCCCGCATCAGGCAAGTTTTCCGAGGGTTGAGACCGCGTCATCGTCAGAGCAGAGTCTGCGGCAGTGTTCGTTTATGTAATAATAAACCGAACTGCGGCAGAGCGTTCCGAGATTCTCGGACGCGATATGCGATTCCTGCTCAAGGATCAGATAGTACATCCGTTTTTCCTCGTCACAGTACGCGGCGCTTTCTCCGCCGTACCCGTTCTTCATCAGCCCAAGGCACGCGCACAGCAGATCCGGCATTTTCTCAAAGGCATAGATGACGCGTCCCCGGAAGATATATTTCCTGTATTCCGCAAGAATACTCTCATTCCCTGTCTTCATAATGGTTCCGTTTTCCCTTTCAGTTTCGATCTTACTTTCCCTTTCCCGTTCGGCAAGCTTTGTAACAAACAGCTCACACCCGCCTTTCTTCGACGGATACATCTCCACATAAATCCGCCCCCGCATCACCGCTCCCGCATACCCGCACTTCCGGCACACATCCGTCATGATCCCACGTAGAGCGTACCTCGTCCCGCTTCCCGTGATCCTGTATGCCTCCATATCCTCTGCTGTCAGCATCAACTTGATCCTGCTCTCGTCAATAACAATCAGTTCCATAATACTGCTCCGTTTTCCGTTCTGATACACTATCATTATAATACCGCTCGAGCAAAATTGGTACCCCTAAATTTCTGGAAATACGGTTGGGGGAGGGAGTGCGGATTGTTTGGAAAGGGGATACGGTCGCTTTTTGAAAAAAGCTCCGCAAAAACTTCAATCTGTAGTAGCCGGTTTGTGGAGCTGATATGATTTAGAAGGGGGAAAGAGGAGGAATTTTCGGTGGAGTACGGCTGATATTTGTTAGACCTATAGCCATATAGTCATAAAAATCATCAGGAATAGTGGAGCGACTTCACGGGGCTTCGCTCCCCGTTCAGCGCTGACAACTTCCGTCTCCGGGATTTCATGCGTCACATTACAATTCAGCTA
>JBGVOJ010000767.1:0-2308 GCA_045126415.1 Eubacteriales bacterium
CGCCCATTTCGATGTCGAGAAGGAGGATGTCCCAGGTTCTGTCTTCCGAATATTGAAAAAGGAAAGCTTCGGAAGACAGGAAAAATTCAGTCGTACAAGTATATGTTCCTTTATCTGCCCATTCGGAAACCAGCGCGCCAAGATATTTGAGTTGTTTTTTATCATCATCACAAACTGCAATTTTCAGATACATTCAACCGTCTCCCTGTCCTTGAGTGTTGAATATTATAACACAGATTATGCCGTTTGTAAAGGATTCCATCTCCGGTGTTTCAAGGGCTGGATATAGTCAGCATTAAATAGCAAAGGGTTTAAGGGGAATCTCCTCTTGTTACATCAAGGGGTTTTCTTTGATGACAACCTTCCCTTCTTCCGCATGGAAAGTAAACGGATAGCCGGGACTGTCGGCATATGGCAGCCAGTATTCATAGAACAATTCTGCATCTCTTGTGGAGATCCAGCGTTCCCCGAGAATTTCATATCGTTCATCCTCTTCGTCCGTGTACACATCCCACCAGTCAAAGAAAATGAATTCCGTATCTTCGGGTAATTTCAGGGTGGTGATGCTTTCGTCTTCATCGTGAATATAGTAGCCGCTGATCATATCCTGTTCAGACAGTTCAAGCTCGGCAATACGCTCTGTATCGTCACGGGTAATAAATTCCACGATGTTCAGTGCCATCGTGCCGTTTTCAAAGGCGTCTGTATCAAATTCTTTAATAACAGCGGTAAATTCTGCCGGCAGCTGATGCTTCCGGTGCATCTGGGATGCGGCAGCCGTGTATTTGTTTCCATACAATTTTAACATTGGAGCGGTGTTATAAAGCTCGTCCAGTTCAGGTTCCGTTATTGTTCCGAGCCTTGTCCATGTATCCGATGTCCAGTCATGAAACATTGCAAAGTACACCGTTTCACGATAGATGTCCTCGGGAGGCGTGCCTGTGAGACCGTTTATGCCTTTTGTGATCCAGTAATCAAGACGGTACAGGAGAATTTCTTCACTGATTCCAACAGTTGCGGTTGGGATTTTTTCTAGTTTGTCGATACCCGATGCATAGACGGTTATAGCACCGAATATGGATTCAGCTGCTTGCTCAATAATATCGTTTTGATAATCATTCACAGGATCGGCGACTTCAAGAAGCGGTTTATCAATGCTTTCCGAATTCTCCGGCTCATCGGATTTTTTATGCGTTTTGATAAATTCCTCCACAAGAACTTCACTCGAATATCTCCTGCGAATGTCAACGCGCTTTTCGTCCCCTCCGTTTCTCGCATAAAGGTCGATCCGCATCGGCGTACCGTGCATACTCCCGCCTGTGATCTGAAGATAGAATGTTTCGTCAATCTCATAAATACATACAAACATCCCTGAACCGACATCGGTATACGAATACTCCGCAAAATCTTCCCATGTGAGTGCCATCTGTTTTTCCGAAAGAACGATAACATCCTCAAGGGTGAGTTTTTTTCCCTCACTTACGGTTCCCAGCATTTTTTCGGTGGTAAAGATGAACTGAGCATCATATCCATCCCTGCTGTAATTCATCGTCAGTACATATCCATCGCCGTCCGTCATCGGCTCTATAACTGCATCCCCAACAGCCCACAGTACTCCGGCATTCCTGTAGAACTCAACGCTGTAATGAGCAGCCCTGCTTTCGGTTCTTTCGTGAATGAAATGAAGTTCAGTTCGAGTGGTATCCCAGTCTCCCATAAGCAGGCTGTACCACATCGGTTCTTCAGCGGCTATAAGGACAGCATTCATAGGGATGGAATTTTCTGTCTTCGGCTGAAGTCCCGGCTGATATTCCTCCAAAGTTATATTATCTTCGTGGTCTGTCCCATAAGCACGTTCAAAATACCATTCATGTTCATCAATCGAAAGATCCGTCTTTGACATCGGATTCGTCAAAAAACAAACCGCCGCAATAATACAAACAATCACAGCCAGAATCACAATCCAGAACGTCGGCTTCTTATAATGCAGTACCGACTTAATCCGCCTCTTTACGCCAACCTCTCCGAATGCCAGCGGACAGGCGGAAATCATCGACCGTTTAACACTGCATTCCAGCAGAGCTTCCGAATAATCCGCACGTTCGACCTCGCCCATATCCCGCACTACTCGTTCATCGCACGCCATTTCAATATCACGGCACAGGAGAATGTACGCAAGCCATATCACCGGGTTGAACCAGTGAATTGTCAGCAGAAGAAAACCAAGCGGCTTCCACCAGTGGTCTTTGCGGCGGATGTGTGCTTCTTCATGGGCAATCACATACGCCAGTTTTTCTTCTGACATACC
>JBGVOJ010000768.1:0-2120 GCA_045126415.1 Eubacteriales bacterium
GATGATGGAGATGTCCAGACCGCCTGCCTTCTTCAGAAGAGCCTGTACCTGCGGGCCGTACTTGCCGACGATGCCGATGTAGTAGCGTCTTGCTTCATCCGCCCACGGTTCGTCAACGTCCAGCGCACCGAACTTGCCGAAACCGTCCGCAGAGAAGAGAACCTTGTCCGTGGAATCGTAGGTTACGATAACTTCCGGCCAGTGTACCATCGGCGCGGTCACGAAGGTCAGGTTGTGCTTGCCGAGGGAAAGCGTGTCACCTTCACCGACCACGATACGGCGGTCTTCATAGGAGGTGCCGAAGAACTGATCCATCATGCGGAACGCCTTGTCACTGGAGACGATCGTTGTGGTTTCGTAAACCTTCATGAAATTCGCGATGTTTGCGGAATGGTCGGGTTCCATGTGCTGGATGATAAGGTAGTCGGGAGCCTTGCCGCCGAGCGTGTTCTGGATGTTGTCAAGCCATTCGTGCGTGAAGCGGGCATCCACAGTGTCCATAACGGCGGTTTTTTCATCGAGGATCACATAGGAATTGTATGCCATGCCATTCGGCACAACATACTGTCCTTCGAACAGGTCAACGGCGTGGTCGTTTACACCAACATAACGGATGTCATTTGTGATAGTCATATTTGAAATCTCCTTGAAGAGTTGTTGTTTTAGTTTGTGGCTTTATTATACACTAACCTATGAGAGAAATATGTTGAGAATTCAACATTTCATGTAAATAAAATGTGAACGCTGTCAGTCCGCACAGACCATTTCGCAGTGGTCCTCGTTCATGAGACCGATGGAAAACAGACCGATCCACTGGTTGTCGCGGCAGACGACGTTGCGGCAGTACGCCAGCTTGATGAGGGCGGTGCCGGGGTGCCACTTTTCCGCGCAGGTGCTGCGGTAGATGCGGTTGTTCGTGAAGGAGAGACCGTCGGTCGAGAAACCGTAGAGAACGGGGGTATCCGGCGTGTCGAAGACGTTGTCGTGGATGCGGATGTTCTTGTGGAACGGGGTCTTCACGTCCGGTTCGGGAACGACGGGGCAGACACTGATGATGCCTTCGCAGAACTGGTACATCGAGGAAAGACAGGTGTCCGCAAATGTGTTTCCGCTGATCTCGACGTCGTGGCATTCGCCGGATTCGTACCAGTAGTTCGAATCACCGGCTACAAGGATCGCGGAGCCGGAGGACTGGAACAGGTTGTCCTGAATCCGTACCGGCTTCGGCGTGGAAACGAGAACGCCGCGCGCACGGCAGCTTCCGAAGCGGTTCTTTGTGCAGATAAAGGAAGCAGTGTGCGTCAGATTGTCGAGAGAAACGCCTTCCGGATCGCGCGAACGGATCGCTTCGTCCACGGGTTCCGCGAACTTCAGCAGGAAGAGTTCGTTCGATTCCAGCACGTATTCCGCCGCTTCCGCGTGTGCGAAATGAGTCATCGGCTTGCGGTCGATGAAGACAATATCGTCGCCCGCTTCCGCCCAGTGGTGGAACGCGCATGCCTGCGGGTGCATGTAACGGCAGCGGAGAGTGCGTTCGTCGAGCCATTCCACGCCGGTGACGCAGCAGCCGTGGACGTTGATCGGGTCGTCCATCAGACCGAGGAAGCTGCATTCCGTGATCGTGACGGTACCGGAACAGCAGGTGATGTGCATGCCGACGTCACGGCCGCTGATGACAGGGCGCCCGGCGGCGATGTTCGGCAGGAAATGGACGCGGCGGTAAGTCAGATTGTCGCAGAACTGCGCAAGACAACCGAGACCGCCGCAGCAGTGAACGGTTACGTCCTCAATGGTGATATTCGTACATTTTTCGGTGAAAATTCCGGCGTGCTGGCGTTCGTTGTGGCGCAGAACGATGATGTTTCCGACGGCGGTGTTCGGATTTTTCGAAGCAAAACGATAAACATTGCCGCCGAGGTCTTCGAGCATCTTCCCGAGCTGGAACCGGTCACCCGTGGTGCGGCGGACGGTGCGGGTGTCCGCGTCAAACTGGATCACGCCCCACTGATTCAGCGGGGATTCTTCGCCCGCGCCGATGTCGAAGACGACACGGTTGTCACGGACAACATGCGGATAAGCCTTCGGGGCAATGTAAACGTCCACGGAATTTTCATCGAACG
>JBGVOJ010000769.1:0-3645 GCA_045126415.1 Eubacteriales bacterium
TACTGCGCTGCTCGACGCACTCAAGCGGACGTTCAAGCCGGAATTCCTCAACCGTGTGGACGAAACGATCGTCTTCAACAAGCTGACCGACACGGATATCGAAAAGATCACGGAAATCATGCTCGGCGAAGTGAAAAAGCGGATTAATGCTCTGGAAATTGCGATCGAATTCGACCATGACGTGGTGGCGTCTCTGGCGAAGGAAGGGTTTGACCCGACCTACGGCGCAAGACCTCTCCGCCGTGCGATTGTCCGCCGGGTGGAAGACAGCTTCTCGGAAGCGATGCTCCGCGGCGACGTCAAGGCTGGGGATACCGTGACGGCGGTGCTGGAGGACGGTGTGATCAAGTACAAAAACACCGAACCGGCAGCCGTATAACCGAAAAACAGGAAAACCGTACATCCATTTCGATGTACGGTTTTTTGCGATATTTATTCACTGGTTTCTGTATTTTTATTCTCTTCCTTTTTCGGCGAACGGACGCGGCAGGAAAGCCATACGACGACCATTGCCGGAAAGCCGATGCACATCAGCAGCCATAAATTATAGTCCCGCGCGGCGTAGCAGACGAGGAACAGGATGCTCCAGACCAGCAGGGAAATGAACCAGAAATTGAGGTTCGGACGTCCCCAGAGGGAATTGAAGACGATCAGCAGAATCGCCGTCACGGGGCAGGCGATCACGAAGCTGAGTCCGAAGGAGATGCTGCAGAGCCGGAGGATGATGTAAGCGATGAACGCCAGCAGCCAGACGCCCGCGACGGAAACGAGGGAAACGGCAAAGTGGTTGGTGATGTAGAGCTGCTGCGCTTTTTCCGGTTCCGGGATTTCTGTGGGAACCGATTCTTCGGATGCGGGTTTGGGATGGTCTTCCGTGAGCATGTAGTCGACGGTGACGCCGAAGAGGTCCGCGATGGCCTTCAGACAGATGACGTCCGGGATGCCGTCCGCGCGCTCCCATTTGGATATGCTTTTGTCGGAATAGCCGATCTTCTCAGCAAGGCCGGCCTGCGTCATTCCGGCGTTTTTTCGGAGGGCGGTGATGTTTTTGGCGATAATCTGCGGGATGTCCACGGTAGTTTCTCCTCTCTCCCGTTTTTCGTCTGATAAAGTCAATTTACACCCGGAGTTTCTCTCTACGGACGGTAGAAATGCCCGATTCTACTCTATCTCGGGTGGATTCTACGCCGGAGAGACTCTACGCGGGGCCGTGAATGACGCGTAGAGCGCACACTACTGTCTGGGGGTGGAATAAAACGGTCTCTGTGGGTATAATAATAGCACAAAGATTCGAGAAACGAAAGGGCAAGAAAATGAAGCGAATATTAATTTTTGGTGACTCGATCATGCGCGGCGTCTATTATTCGGAAGAAGCCGGACGTCATAAATTATACGGCGAACGTCTTGGTTCGCTGAAGAAAGCAGGCTATGAAGTGAAGAACTGTTCCGTCATGGGTGCGACCATCGGGACAGGTCTTGATCTGATAAAGAAGCGTCTGACCACGCCGGCGGACGAAACGACCGTCCTGTTCGAGTACGGCGGAAACGACTGCGACTTCCGCTGGGCGGACATTTCCGGCGACCCGACGGGAACCTACACCCCGAACACGCCCCTCGACCGGTTCACGGATCTGTACGGTGAAGTGATCAAATATGCAAAGGATATGGGCGCGGCAGTGAAGATATGCAACCTCGTACCGCTGGATTCCGACCGTTACATGAAGTGGATCACGCGCAATCTTTCCTATGAAAATATCCTCGGCTGGCTCGGCGACCCCAGTATGCTCTACCGCTGGCACGAATACTACAACCGCACTGCGGAAAAGATCGCGGCGATGTTTGACTGCCCGCTGATCGACATCCGTTCTCCCTTCCTGCTTTCGCATAATTATACAAATCTTCTCTCCCACGACGGCATCCATCCGAACGTGGAAGGGCATAAAATGATCGACAAACTGATCTGCGAAGCGGTGGCGTAAAATTTTTGGGAATTCTCTTGACAACCTTCGGATGGTGTGTTATACTGTTTCCGACAAACGCAGGGGTGCTTTTTGCTGAGACGGTTTTTGCCGAACCCTTTAACCTGATACGGATAATGCCGGCGTAGGGAGAATTTGGTGGTCTGACGAGTTCCGAAAGACCGGATAAATTTCAAAAACGCAATTCAGAGTGGTACGTTTGTGCCGCTCTTTTTGTTTGGCAGGCGTTTGCGTGACTTTATTTCATTCTTTCCGGAGGTTGTTATGACAAACAACAAGGCAAAAAAGAAACTGGATACGCACACCCTCGTGGAATGCGCGATGATGATTGCGCTGGGGACGGTGCTCAGTCTCATCAAGGTTTACGAAGCGCCGTTCGGAGGTTCGGTGACGCTGCTGTCGATGGCGCCCGTGATCTTTGTTTCGTTCCGGCACGGGATCCGCGTCGGACTGGTGACGGGGTTCGTACATTCCGTCCTGCAGCTTCTGCTGGGGATTTCCAGTATCGCATGGGTGCCGGATCTTGCCGGAAAATTTCTCTGCATTCTGCTCGACTACCTGCTGCCGTTCACGATGCTCGGTCTCGGCGGGATGTTCCGCAGTCTGAAGATTTCCGCGAATGACCGCACCAACGCGGTGGTGACATCGTTCCTCGGGACACTGGCGGTGACCCTGTTCCGGTTCGCGTGCCACATCCTCTCCGGTGTGGTGATCTGGTATGCGCTCGATCTGGTGTGGTACGCGGACGATCCGACGCACATCGTCAACCGGTATTCGTCGTGGATTTTCTCCATTATATATAATGCGGGATTCATGGTGCCGGAGATGCTTGAGACCTGCATCGGTGTTCCGCTGCTGATTCCGGCTTTGCTGCGGATCAAGAAGTAAAGCAGAACCGGAACAACAAAAAGTTGAGCGGAAATTGAGAAAACAACCGGATGTCGGTGTATTCAACCATGATCCTGTGATACAATTGGAGCAACGAAGAAAAGCGCTTGATTCGTAATTCAATTGTTTTAAGGAGAAAAATTATGGCAGACATCGGTGAAAACATTGCTGCACTCCGGAAGAAAGCCGGACTGACGCAGGAGGAGCTTTCGGAAAAAATGTGCGTGACCGCGCAGGCGGTCTCGAAATGGGAGAACGATCTGTCCTGTCCCGACATTGAGAACATTCGCAGCATGGCAAATCTGTTCGGCGTGACTGTGGATGATCTGCTGAATGGGCCGAAGAAGGTTCCGGAACTGAAAAGCGATGAGCCGGAAAAGATCGCGAAGCGTATTCTGCACATTCAGGTGAATACCGGAGAGGATACAAGGATTCATTGCCGGATTCCGACCGCAGTTTTTCTGAAAGTGGCGGAAAACGGGACGCTCGATAAACTGATCGGAGAGGAACTGGAAAACGATCAGCTTGAGATGGTACTGGAAATCATCAAAAGCGGTACCGTCGGTTCGATTGTTTCCGTCGATCAGGGTGACACCCATGTGGAGATTACGGTGGAAGATTATGAGGGCTGAACTGCATTTTGATGGTGATATGGAGCGGATCGAGCTTCCGGAGAGCAGTCTGTATGGAGTATCCGTGATATCACCGGACGAAAGTGTCCATATTGAAGCCGTCAATATCGAAAATCTTGATTCCGATTATCCGGAGGATGCGGACA
>JBGVOJ010000770.1:0-13416 GCA_045126415.1 Eubacteriales bacterium
TTTCCCCGAACCCCTTCCAAAAAACTTCATACTGGAAAAGGATGACAAAGTATGTGCAGATTTGGAGTCAAAAAACGACTGTGCAGCTTATAAAATTTTATTTCTTCAAATTTGTACTTTCTTTGTCTGACCCATTCGTCTGAAAGTTTTTGAAAATGGGGTGCGGGGAAGAAACTTTTTCCAAAAAGTTCCTTCCCCGCGAAACTCACATATAAAAAACCGACGTCGGGCGGCAGCCTTCCAGGACGAAGACATCCAGCATGAGAGCGCGGCCCCGACCGGTGATCTGCCGCAGCATCTGTGCTTTTTCTCGCGTCACGAGGCTGAAGTTCTCTTTGATGAGCAGGTAATACGATGTACCGCGTGCCGCACGGACAATCTGGGTGCTCAGGTCGAGCAGCAGGTCGTTCGGATTCACCCGCAGACGGACAAAATCGCGGAAACGGCGATCCTGTCCGCAGAGAAGCAGACCCATACTGCCTGCCGGAACCCAGTCCATGAACCAGTCGGCAAGGAACGCAAGATCGATCTTTGTCAGAAGACCGTGCTCCCGGAAACGGACACAGATCTCCTGCGACATGATCGGATATACGCTCAGGATTCCTTCCGCCGCTTTCGGTCCGATACCGGGAACCTTCATAAGCTCTTCATACGGCGCGGTCAGGACGTTTTTCACGCTGCCAAAGCGTTCGATGAGCGCATGGGCGTGCGGATTCGTATTGACAACGGGAATGTACTGGAACAAAAGCAGCTCCAGTACTTCGTGCGGCTCAAACGAATCCAGTCCGCCGTTCATGAAACGCTCACGCATCCGCGCACGATGTCCCGCGTGCACATTTTTTCCTGCATCCGCCGCCATACCCTGTTCCCCTTATTTCTATGAAAATCTTTTTTACTGCAGCAGGGAAAGTCCGACAAATTCCACACGTCTCCGCAGCCAGTCGCGCAGCCATTCCACTTCTTCCAGATACGGAAGCTGCTCATTTTTCGCCAGACCGCTGTACTGAACGTCGATCTGCCAGCCTGCTTCCTCATAGTTGCGGAGGAAGGAGGAGCCGTAATTGTCCAGCAGCCAGTCGATGACGTTCTGTCCGATTTCGTTGTCCTGGTAGAGATTTTCCAGAATCGGATAGATCTCTTCAAATCGCTGAATCACAAGATCCCTGAATGCCGGATCCTGCAGCAGCTCGTGGAACCAGTAATTGTCCATCCAGATGCCGTCCGCCGTGTCGCCGGAACCGGTGCCGTAGCCCGGATTGTTGCAGTAGATATAATACTTTTCTTCCGCACAGGTGTGCGATACATTGCCCATCGCAAGGTCATAGTCCCAGATCGGACCGGCGTAAAGGAGACCGTCCTTCAGGAAATACTTCGTCGAGAAGTCATACACGTCGATGGACTTGGTGATTTCGGAATGAATATAGAAGTTCACGAACGATTCCACGTCGATATACTTCGAATATTCCGCCATATCGTGCGTCAGAAGAGCCGTTTCCATTTCATCGAAGAAACCCTTGATCACCATCTTGTCGTCTTCCGTGACCGTTTCCGGACGTACAACGCCGAACCGCTGCCCTACCTTCGGTTTGTTGATATAGAAAACGCATCCGTTCCGGTTCATGTCGATTTCAAAGATGTATTCGAAATTCGACGTATCGATGTCCACGCGTCCGCTGCCGTCCGTGACGGGTTCCTGAATGGTATAATTTCCCTTATAGATTCCGTCGATGTAAACGTCCGCATAGCGGCACTTGGAAGTGTACGGAAGTCCCATGCGTTCGCCGAGATGGTGCGCAATATAATTGCGCATCAGGGATTTGTCGTAAAGATTCGCAAGGAATGCCCAGCGGCGGCCCTTGTCCATCCCGAGCACCGATACCTTATCCGCAAAACGGATGTTGAACGGCTGTTTCGGTGCACCGGCGGTCGAGTTTCCGCGCAGGGAAATTTCCGCGCTTCCTTCCGTGACCTTGTATTTTTCATCTTCCGCGGAGACAATCACGATGTCACACGGCTTGTAGTTCCAGTCGACCCATCCCTGACCGCCGCTCGTCTTGATGTAAACGCGCGGGATGTCTCCCTGTTTGTACTTCAGATCCTTTTTGGCTTCCAGCAGACGAACATAATATTCCTCTGCCGTCGCCTGGTCGAACGCGTCCGTACCGATAATCGCGTTCATTTCCTGTTTGAGTGCAATGAAGCGTTTGATTCCCTCTTCTTCGTACAGATCGGTATGACCACTGAGTTCTTCCGCTTCAAACAGTGCCTTCTTCGCGTCAAAGAAACTTTCAAAAAGATATTCCGGCTCCGCCGCTTCGGTTTCCGCGGCCGTCTCTTCCGGTGCCTGTGTTTCTTCCGGCACTTCCTCCGTTCCGCAGGAAACCATCAGAAAGCTGAGCAGCATGGCAATGAAAAATTTCAGCATAAACATTCACTCCGGTTCCGATTTTTGATTCATAATAACCATTTAATAATAAGTTATTGTACCAGATTTTCGTGATTTTGTCAATGTTTTTTTCGTATTCTCCCTTTAACTTAAAGTGTAGATAAATTGATCTTCGTTAATTTCACCAACAAGCGTTTCCGCCTGGTTCTTATGTCTTGAAATATTTATGAGTATATTGTATAATAGATTCAGATGGAACTTTTTGAGAAATTTAACATCTAACATTCCCGAAAAGAGAAATATATAATCAAAATATTAGGAGAAAAAGCATATGATGCCTATCGTAAGTGAACAGATAGAACTTGTTCAAGTATTACTGTATTTGGCAGACAGACAAGAAAGAGTAATACAGCATTTACATAATAAAATCTACAGCGAGGCTATCTCAGCGTTTTTTCTTCCGTATAAAAATCATAAAGCCGTTATTATAACCCAAAACCTTATTGACAATAATAATTTCATTCATATAAAGCCGCTGCGTGCCATATTATCTCTGGAGCAGATTGCGCTGGAAGAAGAACATGACCTGTACGAATGGGCAATCAGCGTGAAAGAATTCATTACCGACACAAACTTTCACACTTTTTATCTCAATCAATCGGGCTATTATAATTGGATATTGGACAATCTAAAACAATGTAATTTTGATATCTGGATTGCTTACATAGAACAATATTTCAGGCAAAAGCCTGAGGAATTCAACTTAATCATTTGTCCCATAGCGGGGAATTATGGTTTCAATATTCGTAATACATCATATACAGTCAGGTGTATGCCTTATTACGATGATTATCAAAATCCCAGTTGGAAATTTGATTTTTTTGCAAAAGGAATAGCGCATGAATATGCGCATTGTTTTGTAAATCCTACTGTTGAATCACACAAATACATATTAAAGAATCTAGGCACATTTTTTAAGAGTCATAAAAATATGCCGACTGCCTACAATGTGGATTATGCTGTAATGAATGAATATTGGGTAAGAGCATTTACGATACGTTTCATGGAACAAAATCAGAACATATTCCCTGAATTTGATATTACAGCAGAGTACCGGCGCCAAAAAGAGTCTTTTATCTACATTGAGAAATTTGTTGAGCTGTTAAAGGAATTTGAGCAGACGAAATTACAATTTGAAGATTTTTATCCGGATATCATGAAGAATGTTCAACTTTAATCATAACTTTTGATACTGCCAGCAGATTCCAATATATTGAACAGTAAAGCGGAGGCAAGCACCTCCGCTTTCTTCATTGTCGCTCACAATCACTATGTGGAATTTCTTACTTTGATTATTCAACAGCAGTGATTTTTAACATGAATCCCCTGATAAGAACGGAACTTTTCCTTGTGCGTATCATCAGAAAGATTTTGAATATGACGAAAACAACACAATAATTTCATATTGCCGCAAAAAAGCCGATCCGGGAATATCCGGATCGGCTTTCGGGTCTTACTTTTTCCAGAGTCTCACTTTTTCGAGATTGACGAAATGATACCGGCAGTCGGTATGCGCGAACCGGAAAGTCATCTTTTTGATGTCCGCGTTTTCCGGGATACCGTCGAGAACGGCTTCGTAGGTGCTCCATCCGCCGTACAGGTCGGCAGTCTTCGCAAACGGGATCTCCAGCGCGCCGTTTGCCCATTCGAGGATGAGCTTCGCGTTCAGATTTACCGTATTGTACAGGTTCACGGACAGCTTTCCGAACTTCTGCAGATCGAGCTTGTTGTACGGATAGGACTTCACATAACAGCCGAATTCCGCGTCGTCCGAGCAGACGCGCAGGCTCTGCCCTTCAAGCGTGAACGCTATGTCGGGGCAGACTTCGGAACCGTTTTCGGGATGCCAGATCGGATGCCAGAACAGGTCGAGCACATCGTCGTGCAGCTTGGAGGCCCAGACGGAGGTACGTCCGGTGTCGTACCACGGACGTGCTTCGATGGTAATGCGGTTTTCCTTGTCCGTGTAGAACGGAAAAATCGGGTACGCGCCGCCCCAGAGATTGCAGCACGGTTCGAGCGACTGTACGGAGTAGGCAACATTCTTCGGCTCCGGAATCGCGTCGCACCAGACTTCCATGGTTCCGGAAGCCGGCTGAATTTCGCATTCCGCGGGGAGATAAATGCCGTCGTCCCCGGCAACGTACAGACCGACCGGACGTTCACCGTCCACAAACAGACCGAATCCGACCGGAGCAAAGTTCAGGCGGATGCGGTTTCCGACGATTTCCCAGTCCGTCAGATGCGCGGGAGACGTCTGATCCCATCCTCTGCCGTACACATTGTCGAGCGCGAGGCTTGCCATGCGTTCGCCGAGCGGGTATTTGTTCGTCGGATGGATCGGGTGATTGCCCTGATGGTACGCCCACGACGGAGCGAGGTCGCAGATCGGTGCCGCCGCAAACTTTTCGGGAGCTTCCTTCGCCGTTTCGACAAAGGCATTGTTGAGGTAGCCGACGTTGCATTCACCGGAACCGCCGTACGTCCACGGATAAATGAGGGACGAAATCATCATGAACGAATCCGGGAACGCGCCGAAGCGTGCAGCGTAGGTCTTATGATAGAAGCGGAGGTAGTCGGCATATGCCTTCGTATGGAATTCGCCGCCGCACTCGTTTTCGCCCTGATACCAGATCACGCCGCGCACCTTCACGCCTTCGAGCGGCGCAATTTTGACGTTGTACTGGGAAGAGGTCTGCTGGAAATTGCAGTCCCCGCGATTGTTCCAGTTTTCCGGCGTCGGGTAGTTGCCGATCTTCTGCATCCGGGACTTCATGTATTCGTCCGCGTCAATGGCGTCTCTCGGGAACCACGACGGCATGGACGTGCCGCCCCACGTTGCGTTGAGGAAACCGACCGGAACATCATCGACACCGTTCAGCCAGTCGTACAGTTCCGCCGCGAACTTCAGCCCGAGCGCGGACACGCCGTTCAGCTTTGCCGTGTCGTCCGCCGTCATCCACGAACCGCCCATCATGCGGTCGGGTTCCCACGGGAATGCTCCGCCGCCGCCGAACGCCGGATAATCGACGTGGTACACGCGGATGTTCTTCCCCGCGATTTCGTCATACAGCTTCTTTACATCGGTGATGGAGGAATTCGGCAGTTCCATGTTGGACTGTCCGGACGCAAGCCAGAGTTCCCCGAAGAGAACATCGTGCATTGTATAATCACAGCCGCATTTGCCGCAGTGGAGAGAAATTTCGTATTTATCAAAGGAAGCCGCAGGGGTTGTCAGTTCAAGGGAGAAGTTCCCTTCCGCATCAGTGACCGCAGAAGCAGACGAAACCAGACCGGATTCATTAAAAATCTTCCCGGTAATTTCCGCCTCTTCGCCCGCCTTCCCGTTAATCACAAGACGCGCGTCCGCCTGAAACAGCGCACCGTCCGAAAAAATCTTCTGTAAAGTAAACATAATTCTTCTCCTATATTTCTATACAGATTAAAGCTTTTTGAAAGGGGTTTGGGGAAAACTTTTTCTCGAAAAAGTTTTCCCCAAGAAACTCACTTTTCCGCTACAAAATGCAGGGTGAAGCTGTCGCCGGTGCCGCTGCGCATGCGGGAGACGTTCAGGCCGGCGTTCATGAGGAATGCGCCGGAGTAGACTTCGCCGTTTTCCTCGAGGGTGTAGTATCTGTCGGCGTCGAGACCGCGGAAACGGATGATGCGCTTGTTGCAGTGGTAGTAGCGCATGTTCACGAGGGTGAACAGCATTTCGCTCTTGTCGGGGGAGACGAGTTCCCATGCCGCGTAGTAACTGTTGTCCCACGGATTCACGATGCGGTAGAGGTCGCCGTAGTGGGTGAGGTCGTAGTACTTGTGGTAGTCCGCAACCTGCTTCTTCACGATTTCGATGTCCTTTTCGGTCAGGTGGTTCGGGTCAAGTTCATAGCCGAACGTCCCCCACATTGCCACGTTGCCCTTGGTTTCGAAACCGGTACGGCGGCTCATGGAAACGTGCGCGCCCATCGTGGATGCCGGATAGCACATGGAGGTGCCGAACTGAATCGCGATTCTTTCGATCGCGTCGGTGTTGTCGGATGCCCAGATCTGGGGAGAATAGTACAGCATCGCAGGGTCGAAACGTCCACCGCCGCCCGAGCAGTTTTCGATGAGAAGATCCGGGAAGTCGCGGGTCAGACGATCCATGACTTCGTATGTACCGAGAACGAAGCGGTGGAAAATTTCCTCGCCGCGTTCTGCGGAAAGAAGTGCGCTGCCCGCCTCGGAAATGTTGCGGTTGAAGTCCCACTTCACGTAATCGATCTTGTACTTGGAGAGAACGTCCTTCATCTGACCGTAGATATTTTCACGGACATCTGCGCGGGACATGTCGATCACGTACTGCTGACGTGCGATGGAGCAGTCACGTCCGGGAACGTGGATGCACCAGTCGGGATGCGCACGGTAGAGGTCGGAGTCGGGAGAGATCATTTCGGGTTCGTACCAGATACCGAACTTGAGTCCGAGCGCGTTCACACGGTCGATCAGCACGCCGAGACCGCCCGGGAGCTTGTCTTCGTTGACATACCAGTCACCGAGGGAGCAGTTGTCGGAATTTCTCACGCCGAACCAGCCGTCGTCCATGACGAGCATTTCGATGCCGACTTCCTTGGCGCGTTCCGCAAAGGAAACGAGCTTGTCGGTGTCAAAATTGAAGTAAGCGGCTTCCCAGCTGTTAATCAGCAGCGGGCGCTTTTCGGTCTTCCAGCGGCCGCGGACGAGGTTGTTGTTGTACAGACGATGGAAAATGCGGGACATTTCGCCGATACCTTCGTCCGAGAATACAAGAACGGCTTCGGGAGTCTGGAATTCTTCGCCCGCTTCGAGGTGCCAGTTGAATCCGTCGGGGTTGATACCGATGTTCACACGGGTGCATTCATAGTAATCCACGTCGGCGGTGATGTCAAAGTTGCCGCTGTAAACGAGGTTGAAGCCGTAAACTTCGCCCTGATTTTCGTCAGCGCCGTGACGGACGAGAGCCGCGAAGGGGTTATGGAAGTGCGAGGACGAGCCGCGCGTGGAGGACAGCGAGGTATGGCCGTGTTCCAGCGGGGAGCGCGCCATATTGCGTTCGGCGTTGTGACGGCCGTAGAGGTGGACGATATCGAAATCCATGGTATTGAAGGAAACGCTCGCGCTGTAGACCTTTTCGATATCCATGGGCTTATCGGATTCGTTGATGATGCGGACGGCCTTGGTCATCGCGCCGTAATTTTCGAAAACGGTATACATAAGGACAGCGGCCGCGTCGGTGACTTTATCGCGGACATAGATTTCGAGCGTTTCGCACTCGTCGTCGGTATTCGCGTAAGTCGCAGGCATACCGGAGAGCGCGGGCTTGCCCTTATAAATCTTATGGCTGACATACCGGAAGTCGGTGCAGTTGTTGCCGTCGGCATTGCGGATCGCAACGGCAGTCTTACGGAAATCGCCGACACCGAAGCCGGAATATTCCAGCGGAGAAACGTCCGCGGAGAAGGAACGGTCTTCCACGGAAGCGTTGCTCGGCGAGAAGGATGCAAAATATTCGCGGAACTTATATCCCTTGAAGTTCACGTCCGGAATCTTTGCGCCGTAATACTGACAGAGAAGGTATCCCTGCTCAAAAATCTCGATCACGTACGAGGATGTCGCGGTGTCGAGCTTGAAGATATTCTTATCTTCGATAAAACGAATGCCCATTTGGTTTGTCTCCTTATTTATAGGGATTTTGTTGGTTCTATTATGCCATAAACGGGAAGAAATTGCAAGGGGAGAGGAAAGGGGAACGGTCGCTTTTTGAAAAAAGCTCCGCAAAAACTTCAATCGGAGACACGAAGTGTCTCCAGTAGCCGGCTATTGCAGTTGATATGATTTAGAGGGGGGAAAAGGAGAAATTTTCGGTAGAGTACGGCTGAAATTTGTTAGACTTACAGCCATATAGTCATAAAAATCATCAGGAATAGTAGAGCGACTTCACGGGGCTTCGCTCCCCGTTCAGCGCTGACAACTTCCGTCTCCGGAATATCGTACGTCGCGTTACAATTCAGCTACGTTTCGTATAACACCGCATGTCTTGGCTGCCGCCGTCCATGCTTTGCGTTTGTGCAAACAATATGTCAGCCGCTCTTTCTAACGAAAAGCGAAGGGCGCGGCAGCCAGTCCGAGCGGATACTGATTTACCGTAGCTGAATTCTTCACAGTAATTACAAATCACTCACTCATCCATACGGCGTGGGAAGTCATGGGTCTAAGAGACTTCCTCTGGAAGTCTCATGTGGTCCCTGACTTCCGTCTCCACTACTTCTGATAATTTGGATCGCTCCACTTTGTCGACTCGGACCAACGATATGTCAGCGCACAAACCCATCAAAAAAACCTCTATTAAAGAGGTTTGGAAGGGAGTCTGAGGGGAACCTTTCCTCCGAAAAGGTTCCCCTCAGAAATCTGCACAAACTATATTTTGTAAATCAATACTTCCCTACAATCTTGATTTCTTCCACAATCGCGCGGAAATTTTCGAGACTTACGGAATTGGGGACGGAGTGGTCGGAGGAGAAGATGTAGCCGCCGTTTTCCTTGAGTGCGGGGATCACGCGGCGGATTTCTTCGATGATGGCTTCCTTGTCGTCCCAGAGAACGGCGTTGATGCCGCCGTGGAGGACGAGCTTGTCACCGTATTTCTGCTTGAGGGTCAGGGGTTCCATGCCTGCCTTGACTTCGAGGGGATTCAGCGCGTCGAGACCGATTTCCATCAGATCGTCGATGCGGGACATGATGTTGCCGCAGGAGTGCAGGTGGGCGTAGATGCCGTGGTTGTGCGCCCAGTCGATCGCACGCTTGTGGACGGGCTTCAGCATTTCGCGGTACATTTCGTTCGAGAAGAACGTCGTGCCCTTGTAGCCCATGTCGTCCGGCCAGCTGATGCAGTCGAAACGGTAGCCTGCGTCCCAGATCTGCCCGAACAGGTCGATGCAGCGGTCGAGGTACGTGTTGAACATGTCCTGTACCATTTCCGGCTCTTCGTACATCGCGATCAGCAGGTTTTCCGTACCCATCATCCACGAGTGCGTTACGTCAAAACCGAACCAGAAGTTCGCCGTGATCCAGCGGCCTTCCGCCTGCCACTGCGGGTACGCACGCTTCAGATAATCCCAGTTGATCCGGTTTTCCCCCGCGTACATCCGCTTCTTGCATTCTTCCCATGTTTCCGGCGTCGTTACCGTGTAGTCGAGGAATTCCGGTGTGGAGTCGATGCCCTTGTCGTAGCGCAGCGTTACACCCCAGTTTGTCTTGTAGGTGACCGTCGTCTCGGTTTCTTCCAGCTTGGTGTACGGGTACTGCGGCGTGATGTCCACACCGATCCCCGCCGTCTTGTCTACACCAAAATAGTCGCACCAGTCCATGCCTTCCGTCATGCCTTCCGCCTGCCAGCGGCGGATCGTTCCCGCCCACGGACTGTCGATGATCGGCACACGGTCCGCTTCCTTGTGAGCGTACATCCGCGCAAAGCGTTCCTTTACTGTCATTTCTTCCATAATTTCCCTTCCTTTCGTTGAAAGTGACGTTGATTTTTACTGCTTTTAGTATAATGGAAATGAGGAAAATGTGCAAGAGTTTTTTGATTTTTCGCAGGGAAATTAATCCTGCGTTGAATTTTATGAAACCAGCGGACAATTGACGATCCTCTGCGGATACGGTATAATACAATTATAACAAAAAGGAGGGTGCTGCAATGAACATAAAAATCGGTACCATCATCCGTGAACTTCGCAGCAAATCCGGTATAACACAGGAAAAACTCGCCAGCCATCTCGGAATCTCCGTGCAGGCAGTCAGCCGCTGGGAGAGCGAGACCTGCTACCCCGATCTTGAATTTATCCCGAAAATCGCAAACTATTTCCGAGTATCCGCCGACTATCTCCTCGGCATCAACCGGTACGATACGGCGGAAACCGCTGCGGAATACGAACGCAAGTGGACGGCGGCCGTCAAAAACGCGAACCCCGCTCAGGCGATGGAAATCATCACGGAAGCCCTCACAATCATGCCGAAAAATTATGATCTCATGCTGAAAAAGATAATGTCTCTGCTCATCGCGGCAGGAATCGCCGAAGAAAATAACCAAACGGCAGATGTTCAAAAATTCATGAACGAATGCGAGACGCTGGCAAATATCATACTCGCAGAATGCGGAAACGACCGCCTGCGGTGTGAAGCGCGTATGTATCTCATCTGTATCAAACAGTTCCGGAACGACTGGAACGGTATCCGGGAGCTGGCGGAAAATCTGCCGGATATCAAGTCGACAAAAAACAGTATGCTCGCCAAATTTTACAGCCCCGCCGGAGAGAAACACGATACCAGCCTACGAGCTTTCCTGTATGAACTGTTTTTCCATTTTTTCACCAGCTCCACAGAGCTTGTGCGTGACTCTTCTATGCCGGATGAAGAAAAAATTACGACCGCAAAAGCCCTTCTGCAGGTCCTCGATCTGGTAACAGACAGTTCCCCGTACGGGGAATTTGAACTGTATCTGGATAGCCTCTATCTTACCCTGTACGAATGTACCGGTGACGAGCAATACTGCCGTGAACCCGATTATTACGAAAAACGCTACGAAGCACTTCCTGCAAAATTCACATATGAGAAAGGATTTTTCAAAGGCTATACCTTTAACCATGAGCAAACGATTCATAGCATCAACGGGAGCGCAAAGTAAGTAAAAACAGAAAAACACGGACAATCCAACAAATTCACCGTCGGCAGCAGAATTATCATAACCTTCTCTGTCGATGGTGAACGGACTTCTTCTTAATAAAATCAAGAAAATCAAGAAAAAATCAAACTTTTTTCAAAAAGGTATTGACAAAGCAGATATAGTGTGCTATAATAATGAAGCAACAGAGGGAAGCCCCCAAGCGGGAGAATGTGCCGGAGTGGCGGAATTGGCAGACGCCCGGGACTTAAAATCCCGTGATACGTGAGTATCGTACCGGTTCGAACCCGGTGTCCGGCATCTTCTGTTGATAAATTGAATATCGCGGGGTAGAGCAGTCTGGTAGCTCGTCGGGCTCATAACCCGGAGGTCATGTGGTTCAAATCCCTTCCCCGCAATCGAAAAAGTAACCTTTTTAAGTGAGATTCGCTTGAAAAGGTTCTTTTTTTGCGTGAAAAGTAACATCCTAAAATCTGGAAGGGTTCTGAAAGTTCAACAAAAATTCAACTCCCCTCTCAAATTCAATTTTCTTGTGCTTTCTTTCCGAAAAATGCGTCCCCCAGAATGTCTGCATTCTTTTCGTCCGCCTTGACAATCACATGAGCGTAGATGTTTGCCGTCGTGCTGACCTGAGCATGCCCGAGACGTTTGGAAATGCTCACACTGTCTGCGCCGTTGAAATATAGGATACTCGCCATCGTGTGCCGGAACGCATGAGGATTGATGTGCGGCAGTCCACGCCGTTTGGAAAACTTCTTCATCCAGTCTGTCACGCTGTCCGGGTGCATCGGGGAACCGTTGTCCTGTGTGAAGACAAACCCCTGTGATTCAAAGTATTCCCCCAGACGCAGCCGTTCGCTTCCCTGCCATGCTCTGTATCTCCGCAGCAGCTTCATCGTCTCTGCCGGCATACTCACCCAGCGATCGGAGGTCTTCGTTTTCGGTGTGGTGATGTAGATCCCCTTGTCCGGGCTGTACTGCACGTTCCGGCAGATGTGGATGCGGTTGCCGTCGAAGTCGCAGTCCTCCCACTTGATTCCGAGAATCTCACCGCGCCGCGCACCGGTAATGAGAAACAAGTGTGTCAGCGTTCTCCACTTGATCGGTTCTTCCTCCAGAGCATCCCGTATCTGTTCGATTTCTTCCGGCTGAAAATAGTTTACCTCTTTCTTTTCCGTCTTCGGAGGAACCACACGGTCGGCGGGATTGAACGGGATCAGCCCCTCCACGACCGCCTGTTTCAGTACGACGTGAATCAAACGGTGGTGTTCGAGGATCGTTTTCGCCGACAGTCCTCCGCCGGTCTTCTTGTTCTGCCCTTCCTCGCCGAGCTTGGTGTACAGGGTATTGAGCATATCCGGACGGAGGTCTTTCAGCTTTACATGACCGATGTCCGGCGCGATCCGTTCCATCAACTCGCGGTACCGGACAATGGTACTGTGTTTCGTGCCGCGTTCCTCCTTCAGATTGATGCAGTATTCCCCGTACTGCGTGAAAGTCTGGCGCGTATCGGACACGGTTCCCTCTCGGCATTCCTTTTCAAAGGTGGCGGCGAAAGCCTCCGCCTTTTTTCGTGCGCTTTTTTCCGTCCACGTCGGCTCTACAGTGAAAGTGGTGGTATACGGTTTGAACTGCTGCCCGTCAGCATCGCGCCCACGGTGGACGCGGATGCTGTAGGAAATCAGTTTGCCGGACTTGTCCCGGCGTTCTTGGATGTTTGCCACGGTTAGTCCTCCTTTTTATGCTTATTGATATAATAAACAATCATTGCTTCGACTACATCATGAAGTTGATGGATGAATGAACACGTTTCAGAATAGGTAAATTGAACGGCAATATTCCCATTTTTATCGCACAGGCAGTACGGATCATAGCCGTGAACCTCTGGCATTTCCTTTGAAAACGCTTCAACTGCCACTCGCTGTTCTTTGATTATTTCTTCTGCGTTTTCTGCTCTGTCTTGCCAATATTCCTCAACTTCTTCATCAGTCAGTTCCCGACGTTCCCCGCGCGATATTCCGGGATAGGCACAGTCGTCATAGCTCTCCAAGCGATCACGAATATTATTCAATTCTTCTTCGCTGAAAAGTTTGTGAAATATATCGTTCTTTGGATTATTTATGATTTTACGCAACCGATAAAACTCACGTTCGTTCCGGAGAGCAAGTTTTTCATCTTCCGGTAATTGTGCAAGGGATGTATTTGTGAATTCATAACCAAGCTGACTGACTATTTTGTCAGCGGTTCCACACAAATCTATATACTCTCT
>JBGVOJ010000771.1:0-1749 GCA_045126415.1 Eubacteriales bacterium
ATCTCACGATTACGGCAGATCTGCAGCTTGGCGGGTTCTGGCAGATCACCGGTCTTCCGATGACGCTGAAATCCACGGCAGCCGGAGTATCCGAGAGGTACTGGAAATGATCCGATATCTCAAGAATGAACGCGGTGACAGTGTAGTTCCTTTCACCGGCTTTTTCGTGATGGCGATGGTGATCCTGCTCGCACAGCTCCTGATGTGGGTGTCAGCGGAAATCACATTCATCAATATCCGTAACTCCGTCAAAAACGAACTGACCAATGTATCCATCCGAATCTCCGAAGACACGTACAAAGCAATGCGAGAAGGAAATCTGAATGCGTATTATCAGACGCTCACTTCCGATACCTCCTATCAGAATGAGCTGCAGCAGATGATCCGAGAGAATATCGCATCTGCCATGCCGCTCGAAACCTCTTCCTATCAGGTGGAAGACATTGCACTGAACTTTCAGGAAAACGGCGACAATATCGAATATGTACTGACCTGCAACGTGGAATATTACGTTTCACTCTTCGGGAATGCCAGAACGATACGTGCTGAGGAGATTGAACTCAGCGGACGCCATAATATCAAAGGATATTATAGCAAACCCAAGAATTAACGCACCAAAGCAACAATACGAAACCAAGCCAAACAATCAGCATGTGAAATACATGAAAAAGCCCGTGCAACAGCGTCAGATAGTTCATCGGCAGACCGAATCTTCTCATGACGCAGAATGGCTTTCATCTTCGACCATAACCTCTCAATCGGATTCAAATCCGGACTGTATGGCGGCAGAAACAAAACCTTCACACCGGAAGCCGCCAGAACAGCCTGTACCGCATTGGCGTGATGGGTACGCATATTGTCCATGATGAGAACATCCTTTTCTTTATCAAGCGTCGGAAGAAGATGTTTCTCAAGATATTCGATGAACTTTTCCGTCGTCGTTCCGCCGCTGTAGGTGGTGTAAACACATTCCCCGCTTGTCCGGATTGAGGACAGAACGGTTGTGTTTTTCGGAGTAGCCAGCGGTACATCATCACATACCCTTGCACCGCCTTTGGCACGTCCGTACCGGCGGGTCAGGTTGATATTGACTCCGCTCTCATCCAGAAATACCAGATTCTTTGTGTCGTGTTCCGACAGAAGTCCACTCCAGTTCGCTCTCTGTTCCTGTACATCGGGGACGCTCCTGTTCGCTGGCGTGCAGTGATTTCTTTTTGTACACATATCCCAGCTTCAGGACGGCTTTCCGGATGGTTTCCTCGCAGACTGTAAGATTCAGTGTTTCTTTGATTTCACTGATTGTGATATCCGGCTGTTCCTGCAGCAGGGTGTCAATGTTTTGCAGGTCTTCTTCGCTCAGAGAAGGTTTTCTTCCTCGGAGATGAGTTCGCGGTTCAACGGAACCTGTTTCTTTCATCTGGCGGATCAGGCGGGTAACGGTACTGCGGTTTACACAATATGCTTTTGCCGCGTCACTTACTTTGGTTCCGCTTTTGATCGCTTTCAGCAGCAGGAGTCTTGTTTCTGTTTTCAGCATTTCTTTATCACCTCTGCTGTTATTTTATCATACTTGTCAATTGGTGCGTTATTTTATTGGTTAGCTATAAAACGACTTCTCCCACTGGGAAAAACAGCAGAAAAGCCAAGTGTAGACTTGGTAAAAATTTTGAAAAATCAGGGAGGTTTCATGAGAAAGTCACAGAAGGAAACAATCGTAAGTTTTGATGAAAGCAGCGAGCGTGTGAATGT
>JBGVOJ010000772.1:0-5542 GCA_045126415.1 Eubacteriales bacterium
CTATATTTTACGTGGGGAAAACTTTTTTAAGGAAAAAGTTTTCCCCACACCCCTTTCAAAAACCTTTTCAAATAAAAAGAGAAATATGATTTATTATAACATGATTCTTTGGAAAATGCAAGATTTCGGCAAACGGATTTCAGCGTTATGCTTGTTTTTCGTTTTTATTCTGTGTATAATAAAGACATCTTGTAACTGTATAAAGGAGACTCTCATGTCCCTTCTTTTTCTTCATGGACTTGGTCAGACGTCTGCTGTATGGAAGAAAACCCTCGCTTGTCTGCCGGATACAGCCGTCGTCTGTCCTGAGCTTTCCGACTTTTTCGGGAACAGTACTGCTTCGTATGAAACCTTATACCGCGCCTTTTCACACTTCTGCGATGCACAGGAAAAACCAATTTCTTTTGTAGGACTTTCTCTCGGCGCGGTACTGGCGTTGAATTACGCCATTGACCATCCGGATGATACGAAGGCAATGCTCCTTGCCGCACCGCAGTACGAAATGCCGAAAGCTCTGCTGAAATTTCAGAATCTGATTTTCCGCTTTCTTCCCAATAAAGCCTTTGCTGACACCGGACTTTCCAAACGGGATTTTATGACTCTGACCAATTCCATGGCAGAATTGAATTTTACGGAATCGCTCAAAAAAATCCGTTGTCCGGTCACGGTTATTTGCGGAGAACATGACCGTGCCAACAAAAAAGCCGCCGTTCGTCTTGCGGAACTTCTTTCAAATGCAGAATTTGTCATAGTAGCGGAAGCCGGTCATGAAATCAATCTGGATGCACCTGAAAAACTGTCAGCAATCGTGCAAACACATTTGCTTTAAGGTATCAAGGGAGGAAACCCATGAAGTTCGACCGCGACGCCAATACCATGCTGCTCACCGTGACGGAGCTGGCTTCCTACGCGTTCCAGCGCGAAAACCCCGGAATTCTCATGAAAAAATTCGGGTTTACGAAAACCACAATCACGCCCGATACGTACGATTACGCCGACGAGTCCGGTCTGATGCCCATGCGTCACGGCACTGCGATGCACAATGTCGTCGAAACGGACACGCTGACGATGGCTTCCCGCAAACAGGATGACGGCACCTCCGTCCATACGGAAGTTCCGCTGGAGAAAACAATCGCAGTCGGCGGGATCACCGTGAGCGTGCAGGGCTACGCGGATATTATCTCCTTTGACGGCAGTCTTCATACAGTGGAGGAAATCAAGACTGTCGGGTACATCGAAAACTCGCTCACGCCTTTCTCCGATCCGTCCCATTTCGCGCAGGCGTGCATCTACGCGCATCTTCTCGCAGAATCGGCGGAACTGCCGGAAGCCGGGATCAAACTGACGTACATCCGCCGCTCGAACGGCGCGAAAGTGACGTTTTCCGCCGTATTCACGCGGATTTTTCTCCTGCGCACATTTGACGCGCTGATGGAACGCGCGGCGGGATTTATCAAAATTGCGGCGGAACGGTACGCGGTCTATCCGGAGGAAGTGAAAAAGATGCCCTTCCCGTACCGGACGATCCGCGAGGGACAGGAACAGTTCGTGAAGGAAGCCTACCGCGCGATGACGCACGGGACATCCCTGCTCGTGTCCGCGCCGACAGGGATCGGGAAAACCATTTCCGCCCTCTATCCGGCAGTCAAGGCGACCGGCGCGGGCAGAATCGACCGGATTTTCTACTTTACAGCGAAAAACGTGACCGGCATTGCCGCGCTTGACGCGGCACGGGAAATCGTGAAGCACATTCCACACTTCCGTGCCATTATGATTCAGGCGAAGGAGCAGGTCTGTCCCGGAAAACGGGAGGATCCGGAACTGAATCTGCGGCTGAAATGCCGTTTCTGCGAAAAGCTGGACAGCATTTCCGACGACCTCGGCAAGACAAGTATGTCCTACCGTGAGCGGGAACTGGACGCGCTGTCCGAACTGCTGCATTCGGGGGACAATATTTTCACGACCGTCCGCGTACGGAAAACGGCGGAAAAATTCCGGGTCTGTCCGTATGAGCTGTCGCTCGACCTGTCGGAATACTGCACACTGATTGTATGCGACTACAACTACGTCATCGACGAGAACATCCGGTTCAAGCGGTATTTCAAAGATGTGAAAAACCGCGCGGACGAAAAGTACGCATTCCTGTTCGACGAGGCTCACAACCTTCCCGACCGTGCGCGAAACACGTATTCGGCGATTCTGACGACGGAAGATGTCCGAAAAATCGCGGAACTGTGCGAGACGTATTTTCTGGAAGACGCGGAATTTCAGGCGGCGTCGGACGGGTTATGTGAAGCGATGGCGGAGCTGACGGGGCTGTGCGCGGAAAATGAATACTACCGTACAACGGAAAACGGCGAGGAAATCTCCGGCGGATTCTTTGAAGCGGGACGGGTGCCGGACTCGCTTGTCCGTGCGGCGGCGGAGATGGCGAAGCTGATGATGCGCTGTATCCGCGAAGGCGAGGACGCGTCGGAAGTCCTGACGGAGCCGCACGCAAAGCTGTCGAAATTCGTCTTTGCGGCGGGATTTTTCGATGAAAAGTTCCGGTTCTTCGCCGCAAGGGAAGGCGGAAATGTGACGGCGGAAATCCTTTGTCTGGATCCGTCTGGAATCCTGCGTGCGATGACGAAAATCGCGCGGTCGGTGATCCTGTTTTCGGCGACCCTCTCGCCGATGGATTATTTCCGCGAGGTGACGGGACTGAAAAAAGCGGTCACGCTGGAGCTGGAATCGCCGTACGAACGGGACAATCTGTGTCTGATCGCGTACGATGCGATCAGCACACGTTTTTCCGATCGCCGCGGGACAGCGGAAGACTGTGCGGAAGTGATCGCGGAAGCGATATCGGCACGTCCGGGGAATTATCTGGTATACTTCCCTTCCTACGATTATATGAAACGTGTCTGCCGTCTGTTCCGGCAGGTGATGCCGGAAGCCGCACTCGTGATACAGCGTCCGGGCATGAGCTACCGCGAACGCGAACGGTTCATCGGCATCTTCCACGAACACGCAGACTGCACTGACGAATACACCGTCGGCTTCTGCGTCCTCGGCGGCATGTTCTCGGAAGGGATCGACCTCGCAGGCGAAAGCCTGATCGGCGCGATCATCATCGGCACCGGCATGCCCCAGCTCTCCGCCGAGCGCAACATCATGTCCGCCTACTACGACGAAAAAAACGAACGCGGCCGCGACTTCGCCTACGTCTGTCCCGGCATGAACAAAGTCCTCCAGGCAGCCGGCCGTGTCATCCGCTCCGAAACCGACCGCGGCATGGTCCTCCTGATCGACGACCGTCTCGGCGAACCGGGAATGAAAATGCTCTTCCCGAAACACTGGCGCCACATGCGGTTCACGGGGGATGTATATTCGATGCGGGCAATGCTGGACGAGTTCTGGGGGGATTATCAAGGTTAGGAAGTGCGATAGTGGAGGAAAGGGGAGACGGTCGCTTTTTGAAAAAAGCTCCGCAAAAACTTCAATCGGAGACACGAAGTGTCACCAGTAGCCGGTTTGTGAGGCTGATACGATTTGGAAGGGGGAAAAGGAGGAATTTTAAATAACGTGCAGTTGAAATTTGTTAGACCTATAGCCATTCAGACATAAAAATTATCAGGAGTAGTGGAGCGACTTCACGGGGCTTCGCTCCCCGTTCAGCGCTGACGGCTTCAGATACGGTGATATAGTGCGCAAGGGAGAGAATTCAGCTACTTTTTGTCAGTTCCCGCTCGTCTTGGCTGCCGCCGTCCGAGCTTTTCGATAGTTAGCCGGGCTGACGGGCGATTGCACAAACGAAAAGCATGGACGGCGGCAGCCAAGACATGCGGTGTAATACTTTATGTAGCTGAATTCTGACATGACGCACGATATCCCGGATTCGGAAGGGATCTGTGCTGAACAAAGCGGAGCTTTGAGAAGTCGCGCCACCCTTCCTCGTGACTTTTATGACTATATGGCTATAGGTCTAACAAATTTCAGCTGCACGTTATTTAAATTTTTCTCCTTTTCCCCCTCTATATCATATCAACTACCCAAACCGGCTACTGGAGACACTTCGTGTCTCCCATTGAAGTTTTTGCGGAGCTTTTTTCAAAAAGCGACCGTCTCCCCTTTCCTAACGTCATGCACACCCTCCACGTAGAAATATCTACAGAAAACCCCACGAAAACCCGCTTCTAAAAGTTTAAAACGCTGAAATTGAATTTTTTAATCTGCAATTCTTTATTTTTGGGGTACCGTGTGCTATAATATAGCCTTGTGAGATATAAAAATTTTATAGATACGAAAGGAAGCATACTGCTTTGATCAGAGAAGACCTTCGTAATGTTGCTATTATCGCGCACGTTGACCACGGTAAGACGACCCTCGTTGACCAGATGCTCAAACAGTGCGACACTTATCATGAAAATCAGGTAGTTCGTGAACGCGTTATGGACTCCGGTGACCTGGAACGGGAACGCGGAATCACGATTCTTGCGAAGAACACGTCCGTTGTGAGAAACGGCATCAAGATCAATATCGTTGACACCCCCGGCCACGCGGACTTCGGCGGCGAAGTTGAACGTATTCTCAAGATGGTCAACGGCGTTATTCTGCTTGTTGACGCGGCCGAAGGTCCCATGCCGCAGACCAGATTCGTTCTGCAGCGCGCGATGGAACTCGGTCACCGTGTCATCGTTGTTGTCAATAAGATGGACAGACCCGACGCGCGTCTTGACGAAGTTCCGGACGAAGTTCTCGAACTCCTTCTCGAACTCGACGCCACCGACGAACAGCTCGACTCTCCCATGCTCTTCTGCAGCGGCCGTTCCGGTACCGCAACCGTGAATCCCCACGAGCCCGGCGAAAACCTCGACGTTCTTTTCGATACCATCATCGACTATATCCCCGCTCCGGAAGGCGAAATCGAAGAACCCCTCCAGCTTCTCGTTTCCTCCATCGACTATAACGATTACGTCGGACGTATCGGGATCGGCCGTATCGAACGCGGTACCATCCATCAGGGCGAAGACGCGCTCATCGTGAACTATCACAATTTCGAAGCGGCTCCCAAGAAGACCAAGATCGTTTCCCTTTACACCATCGACGGTCTCGGCAGAAAGCAGGTTGAATCCGCTTCCATGGGCGACATCGTCTGCTTCAGCGGCGCGGAAGACCTCACCATCGGCGACACCATCGTTTCTCCGCTCGATCCCACTCCCCTTGAATTCGTCAAGGTCAGCGAACCGACCATGGAAATGACTTTCCAGGTCAACGACAGTCCGTTCGCAGGCCGTGAAGGTAAGTTCGTTACCTCCCGTCAGATCCGCGAACGCCTCTACAAGGAAACCCTCAAGGACGTTTCTCTCAGAGTTACGGACGGCGAGACAACCGACTCCTTCAAGGTTGCGGGTCGTGGCGAGATGCATCTCTCAATTCTCATTGAGACTATGCGTCGAGAGGGATATGAGATCTGCTGCTCCACTCCTCACGTAATCTACAAGGAAATCGACGGCGTTAAGTGCGAGCCTATGGAGCGCGTCTCTATTGACGTTCCCGA
>JBGVOJ010000773.1:0-4872 GCA_045126415.1 Eubacteriales bacterium
GAGTGACCGACGATACCGATCATTTCGCCCTTCTTGACTTCAAAGTTGATGTGTTCGAGAACCGGGTTGTAGGAGTCGTAGCCGAAGGTCACGTCGCGGATGCTGACATCGCCTTCGATCGAAATATCGATCGGGAGCCCGATATCGGAAACTTCCGGTTCTTCTTCGAGGATTTCGAGAACCTTGCCGAGAGAGGTGAGGAACGCGGAAATTTGACGCGGAATGAACGTGATGGTCATCAGAGGGCCATAAATGATGTTGACGTAAGAGTTGAACTGGTGGAGTTCGCCGTAACTCATCGTGCCTCTGAAAAGCATATAGTTTCCATAGAACATGATGAGGTAGCTGCCGATACGGAGTGCGAATGCGAGGATCGGGAATACCGTGTCGAACAGTTTTGCATTTCCTTCCGAATAGTTGGCGGAACGGTTGGTGCGTTCATGGAATCCCTTGATCTCGCGTTCTTCGTTACCGAACGCTTTGACGACACGGATCCCGTTCAGAACGTCCTGTAAAAACAGATTGACGTGGTGCGCGAGAATCCAGTTCTTGACGTTCCGACGCTGCATGGTACCCCAGAATCTGTAAACGAGGTAAACAACCAGCGGGAGAGGAATGAAAACGAACAGACTCATGATCGGGTCGATGATGAGCAGGAGAACCAGTGCGAAAACGAAGGAGATCGCCTGAGAACACAAACTGGGGAGCTGACCGGTCATGAAAGCCTGAACCGCGTTGACGTCGCCAGTGATACGCCCCATGAGGTCACCGGTGGATTTCCGACCGATCGAAGAAATGGACAGGGTCGAAATCTTTTCATAAAGAAGCGTACGCATCATCAGCGTGAATTTGTTACCGGAGATCGCGGAGACACGGCTCTGAAGAACACTGAGGATACGGTAGGCAAGGTCGATGGAGATGATTGCGAGGAAAATCAACAGGAAAGCGTGCAGGTTCTGGTCACCGAGAGAGACGACCGGACGAATCCCTTCGTTGAGAAGGTAACCGTCTACAGCAGCTTTCTGCACCTGCGGAAGCAGGAAGGAGAGACAGAGGGAGATCGCTGAAACGATCAGCGGGAAGAAGAGCATCAGCCGGAGACCTTTTGTCAGCCCCCAGAGCTTCATGTAAACTTCCTTGGTATTGCGGCAGAACGGACAGATCTTACTGCCGGCGATGAACGGACGGCCGCAGGTCGGGCAGAAACGTTCCGCTTCATTGTTGACAACCGGTTCGCCGGGATTTTCCTTCTTGCGGCACTTTTCCGCGAGGATCTCGCAGACCTGAACAAGAACGGAGTAACGGGGCAGGTTGCGTCCGCTGAGGAAGCGGCAGATGAGCGTCGTGGTGCCGTCGATGACCGCATAGAACGCACAGTTGCCGTAGAGAACTTCCGTGGAGAAGACCGTACACTTCGCAAGGTCAAAGGAATTCAGCACCTTGCCGTCGAGAATACAGTAAATCTTCTTGTCGGTTACGCAGGTCCAGCCGCTTACAAACTTGTCCTCAACAATATTGAAGGGAATAACATACATTGTTTTTTCACCGGATGCAGCCGCCTCCAGGGCGGCCTTGTCAACCTCCGGCAAATCATACATAAGTTTCATAATTATTCACCATTTCTGTTTTGTCTAAGTATTCCGTGGAGAGCGGTACAATCAGATGTAGATTTCAATGACCTTGTAGCTCTGACGGTCGAGTTTCAGCGGATCGGGAATGAGGAAGCAGTTCCCGTCCATGTCGGAGATGAAGATTCGGCCGTCTTCGAGCTTACGGATGTTGCCGAAAGGATTGTTGAGGACGAGCGAGACATTGCCGGCGGTCGTTTCCGCTTCCCAGTAGTTGTAGCCGAACTTTTCCTTGGCGGAAGTGATCTTTGTGATGACGGGCGTGAAGTAACGAAGATTCAGCTCCGCGTTGAGAAGATCAACGGTGGCCTTGTCGAAATTGTTGACGTTGCGGATCATGCCGATTTCGGCACCGCGTCCCTTGAGACGGGAGTCGGGTTCGCGGACGGAAATGAATTCGTCCGGCGCGGTTACGGGGAAGGAACGGCGGAGAACCACGCGTTCGAAAAATTCCTCTTCGCCTTCCGCGTTGATGATCTTCAGGGAGATCAGACCGCCGGCCGATGCGGAGAACCAGGAGTTTTCCGTCGTCATGTCGATGGAGACACGACGCTTGAACAGCTCTTCGGAGTCGATTTCCTCGTCATCCACCGCTTTTTCTTCCTTGGCTTCGGTCTTTGCGTCTGCCTTCTGGTTTTCCTTCTTGATTTCTTCTTTCTTATCGGTTTTCACCGGTGTTTTGTTGTTAGCCATAATAAATACCTCCGATGTTCCGGCTTACATGCCTGCAAGAACTTTCTTCATAGCTTCGCTCTGGAGAGTGTAGAGCTTGTAGTATACGCCGCCCTTTGCGAGGAGCTCTTCCGGTGTGCCTTCTTCGGCGATTTCACCGTTTTCAATCGCAAACAGGTAGTTGCAGTCTTTGAGAGTGGAGAGACGGTGCGCGATGGTGATACAGGTACGTCCTTCGACGAGCTTTGCAAGCGCATCGCTGATGAGACGTTCGGTTTCGGTGTCCATTGCCGCGGTTGCTTCGTCGAGGATGAGGATGGACGGGGACATCAGCAGCGCACGCGCGATGGAAACACGCTGACGTTCACCGCCGGAGAGAGAACGGCGGCCGGTACCGACTTCCGTTTCGTAGCCTTCGGGAAGTCTTACGATAAAGTCATGCGCGTTTGCAGCCTTGGCAGCCGCGATAACTTCTTCCATGGTTGCGTCCGGACGTGCATAGCGGATGTTGTCCGCGATGGTACCGCGGAACAGGTAGATTTCCTGCGATACGATGGCGATGTTCTTGCGGATGCAGGAGGTCTTGATGTCCCGGATGTCCACGCCGTCGATGAAAATCTGACCGGAAATGGTGTCGTACATACGGGTGATGAGGTTGGCGATGGTACTCTTGCCGGAGCCGGTATGGCCGACGAGACCGATGTTGTCACCCGCGCCGATCTTGAGGTTGACATCCTTGAGGATCGGACGGTTCGGATTGTAGTGGAAGGATACGTTGCGGAATTCGATTTCCCCGCGGAATTCTTCCATGACTTTGGGCTCTTTCGCTTCCATGACTTCCGGAACCATGTCGAGGACTTCAAACATACGCTGTGCGGAGTTCATAGTGTCGGTGACGATGTTCGTGAAGGTGGAGAAGAACTGGAGCGGTGCAAAGATCATGCCGATGTAGCCGAGGTAGGTGGTAAATTCCCCGTACGTCATTTCATTGCCCATGACGAGGAAGCCGCCGTAGCCCCAGATTGCCTGCGAGGACAGGCCGATGAGCAGGCTGACGATCGGGAAGATGGTCAGGGTCGTGATATTGACCTTGAGGTTTGCGTTGTAGAGCTTTTCGGAGTAACCGTAGAAACGGTTGGTTTCTTCCGCTTCCTTTGCGAACGCCTTGACGACGCGGATCCCGTTCAGGGAGTCGGCGAGCATGGAGTTGAGCGAGGAGGAGCTGCGGTACTGCTTGGAGTACATCCGGTTCAGCTTCGGGAGCATGACGCGGAAGATTACGATGATGATCGGAACGGGGATGAAGACCATGAGGGTCAGCTCCCAGTTCAGGGTGAACAGGAAGATCCCGATCCCGATGAAGTTGACGACGTTGATGATGAAGTGCGGGAGACCGTCGATGTAGAAGCTGCGGATACGGTCGGCATCGTAGTTGACGCGGTTGTTGAGCTGACCGCTGGAATACTTGTTGAAGTAGCCGAGCGAGAGAGCCATCATTGCGTCAAAGACATTCTGCTTCATTTTGTTGGTCATCCGCGTGGACAGGGACGCGTTCAGACGGTTTTGAATAATGCTGATGGCAAGGGAGAGGATCGCGAGGCCGAAGATGATGCCGAGAACGATGAACAGGCTCGGGAGATTGTGCCATTTCCCGGTCTCGAAAACGACATTGTCGAGCAGAATCCGCCCGCTCAGGATCGGATTGATGAGAGAGATCGCGGAAGTGGAGATCATGCAGAGAACAACGCCGAACACCAATCCTTTGTACGGGAGAAGAAACTGCAGGAGACGCTTCATGATCGCACCCTGCTTTACGCAGTTGGAGCAGACGCGGCGGTACTGGTTTTCGTAAACCTTGCCGCATTTCGGACACTTTGCGTTGAACTGGTCGAAGATCGAGTCGTCCTCGCCGATTTCGTCCCCACGGAGGGTACGGTCAACGATCTCGCAGAAAGCATAGAGCTTCTGCCGCTTGGAGTTGGTACAGAATGCCTTGATTTCTGTGACGGCACCCTTGTTCCAGTTCTTGTGGATTTCGTCTTTTTCATCTTTATCGAGCTTTTCGTTGACTTCGGGACGGGGGGTGTCATGCTTCAGAACCAGAAGACGGTTCGAAGACATACACGTGTCGACGGTCAGATCCGAATAATAATCGAGCGAAAAGCTGTCGTGGTATCTGGCGAATTTAGCGTCTGGTGTTTTCCCGAAGTTTTCGAAGTTCGGGGCGTGTTTTGCGTTCTTCTTCGGGATCGAATCAACGTCCGCCAGAACGCGGTGAATGAGCCTGGTGTTTTTGTCGAAGATGAGCCAGCTTTCACCAAAGTTGCCGTCAAAGTCCAGGTCCATCCGTACGGCGACCGTCATATCGTCGAGCGATAAACCGTGATCCCTGAGAGCCGCGGCTGCAGCATCCGTTAAGTGGTCAAGCGGAAGCATAACATTCACATGCCTTTCCTCTGAATTTTGTCCGCACCGGGACAATGGGTTCGTCCCCGGAAGGCAACATCCGAAAAACACCGGACGGTCGTTTTTCCTCCGTTTCCTTCGCAGAAAGAATGTAAAAATTTCTTGT
>JBGVOJ010000774.1:0-2148 GCA_045126415.1 Eubacteriales bacterium
CCCTCGTCTGTACGGGCATTGCGGATCATACGATTGGATAAGTGTTCGGTCAGGATAAACAGCAGATTTCTGGTTACTGTAATCCCTTTGTTTCCTCCGTAAAGTCCCGTTTTCAGAAATTCGCGGCTGTTGCAAAGGATCGGAGTCTGGTCAACAATAGCCTCCGCTTTCTCAAGCTGACCGCGGTCACGGTACATCCAGCATAAATGGCCTCTTGCGTGCTGGCGCAGATATTCCTCTGTGCATTCGTCAACGATAGCTTCCAGCAATTTCATACATTCTGTCCAGAATACTTCTTTTTCTTCCGCAGAATAGGAATCATCATAGACGATATAGCAGAAATGGGATGCATAGGCATACATCAATTCATAGCTGTCAGGATATTGTTTATACGCACTTCGAGCCAATTCAAACGCTTCTTTGTTTCGGCCGATTTGTGCCAGCTCATAAATTTTGTCATGCAACTCCTCAATTTCTTTCTCCTTGTTTGCAAGGTTGATTTCCAACAGTTCATCTGCTGAAACATTGAAAATGCGAACCAACAGCGGCAGCTGAGAAATGTCCGGCGCGGTACGATCGCATTCCCACTGCGAAACGGCGTTTGACGTAATGCCGAGATATTCCGCCAGTTGTTCCTGTGTCATGTCGCGTTCGCGGCGAAGTTTTTTGATGGTAGTTCCGATCGACATAGTAGTTCCTCATGAATAATAGATTCAAAAGCGCTTTTGTGATTCTATTATATCATAATTTCGGACAATTTCCATACAGCAGATGTATACATGAAGGGAAGCGGTGCTGTGATTTTGATAGTTTCACTCCATCTTCGCCTGAATCCGCTGCATCCAGTTTTCATTCATTTCCGCTTCCACGTCATATCCGTTTGCCCGGAGATGTTCACTGATCTCCCGGCGGATTGCCAGCGCCTTTTCATACTCCCCGATCTTCTCGTAACAGTTCGCCATGCAGTACAGCTCATCCCAGAAGTATGTTCCGAGTTCTCCCGCTTTCTCCCAATGCGCAAATGCTTCGTCGTACCGTTTCAGATGCTCGCAGGCCTCACCGCCGTGGATGTACAGTACCCATTCTTCCGGAAACCGCGCAGAGGCCTTTTTGAACCATTCGTACGCTTCCTCATACCTGTGCGCATCCAGATACGCTTCAATCAGAAGATCCCATTCCTGCGGATTATCCGGGCTGCTGCTGACCTTATCCGTCTGCTCCCTGATAAATTCCTCTCCGCGCCCGAGGTCAAAAAACAGTCCCTCACGGCAGGAAGCCGCCCGGTAATAGGAGTGCATATCTTCCGCCGGATTTTCTGCCAGCGTTTTGTCATACCACTCCATCGCAGTATCACGGCAGTAATCGAACATAAAATGATGGATAATTGCATAATTCCATTTGTCGGCAATGGATAGCTCTCCGTTTTTCATCAGCTTTTTATACTCGAGAACGCACCGCAGAAAATCCTCGGGGGCCCGGGTCTTTTCGTACACGGAAGAAAGCCGCTGGGCATAATTGTCGTATGCGACCGAATGTTTTCTGTAAAAATCGTCCACAGTGACTTCATACAATCTGGCGATTTCCGGAAGAAGCATTACGTCCGGAAGCGTTGTCCCCGTTTCCCGCACTTAAAGATATTGGTTATGTATGAGTGCCGATGCATCCCTGCAAAGGCACTCATATTCAGTTATTTACTCAATTTTGCCGATAAAGCGGTAGTAGATGTCAATGTTCTGCTCACGCATACCGTCCACAGTGGTTGCTTCGTGAATAACGATCTTTTCAATCAGCGTATTCAGAAACTCCGCTGTCAGTTCGGTGGGGTTTGCGTACTGCTTGATTAGAGAAATCCTCGTCTCCGCATCGACAGTTGTTTGCTTGTCAGATTCAAGCTCGGCAGACAGCCTTTCGATCTTCTCGGTAAGCTCCTGCTGCTCGGTCTGGTATTTCTGAGACATCATGTTGAAGTTGTACTCCGTAATACGACCATCCGACCAGTCCTCATACAGCTTCGCAAACTTGCGGTCAACCTCTGTTCTGCGTTTCTCGGCTCTTGTAAGCTCTACACTCTGCCTTTTGGTATTGGCGGCAAGTTCCTGTTCGCTTCCTTTCAACAGACGATGCAGAAGCTCTGTTTCGTCCACCTGC
>JBGVOJ010000775.1:0-2538 GCA_045126415.1 Eubacteriales bacterium
TTCGCCGATTTCCATTTCCGGCGGAAGTTCGCCGAGGGTACGGATATCCGCATAATACAGCATTCCGTACGTTATTTCATCGTCCGTACAGACACCGTACGTGCCGATTCTCCGCAGCTCAAATTCCACGGCACCGGTTTCCTCATACAGTTCTCGCCGCGCCGTATCATCTATGGTCTCACCGGGTTCACGGTGACCGCCGGGGATTTCCCATGTGGTGCGTTGTTTATGGCGGCAGAACAGCCATTTGTCATCATAGCGCGCCATGATGACCGCGAATTTCAGCGCGGCATCGTCGGCGGTGTCGAAAAACTTTACTTTGAACATACCGTATTCCCCTTATGATACCATGTCGGTACCAGATTCCGCATGTTGTCGTACCATTCCAGAACTTCGCGTGCCTGATTCATCATCGTGTCAATTTCGGCCTGCCCGAACGGGATCGCCCAGTAGACCGACGACAGTGTGTTGCTCGAAATGTACAGCGCAAGCAGGCGCCAGAAATCCATCGGTACGTCTCCGTCAAAATAGCCGTTCACCATACCGGAAGCAAACAGCGGCGAGACCTGCGCACACCACACGATCCGGTTGAATTCCTCCCACGGGTCGCCGTAGTCGAACCGGTCGAAATCGATCACGTTCAGCGTACCGCTTTTGTCGATCATCATGTTTCCGATGTGGTAGTCGCCGTGCTGGAAGCTCTGCGGACGTCCGTGCAGAAGATGCCGGTTTTCGCTGATATACCGGAGCATATACTCCGCACCGTCGAATTTCAGCGGACAGTCGTTGTACCCCTGAATTTTCCGGTCGATCTTCCGGTTGAAGCGGGATTCCCACTCTTCCTGCGCTTCCGGTGCGGGAATGGTGTGGATTTTTGCAAGCATCCGTCCGGCTGTGAAACCGTAGGTGTACTGTTCGGTGTCGGAGTAGGACGTGATAGTATCTTCCGCGTCCTCGCCGTCAATCCATGTCTGGATGGAGTAGACGAATTCGTCGGTTTCTCCGAGTTCCAGCGGACGGCACATCGGGATGTCCAGAGCCTCGACGGCACGCATCACGTCAAATTCCGCTTTTTTCTTTTCGAAGGTTCCGCGTTCCGATGTCCGCAGCAGGTATTTCGTCCCGTCAGCCGTTTCCGCGCAGTATTTTTTATCCCCCGACCAACCTTTGTCGACGGGAGTACGTTTTACAAGCTCCGATAAAGTCATGATTTCCCTCCGATATATCATCTGTGGATCAGCAGATGTTCAATCTGTTCTCTTGCAGAATCCCAGGTTCCGCCGGATATATCAAAAATGCGTGATTCCTCATGAATCTGTTTCAGAACAATCCGGTCATTCCGGTGACGGGTCTGCCAGAATCTGATGTCCTCTGCAGAAGGAGGATTCTGTCCGCGGTCGATGTGCGCACGGGTGAGCTGTGCGCCGATGTCATCTGTTTCCAGATAGAAAATCCGCCGTTTCCGGGCTCCAAGCGCACGAAGCAGCGTGGTCACGTGCAGGACGGCCTGTTCACCGGTGATGTGATAGTTCCGCATCATATCGTTGATCGGATGGTGAAGCAGGGAACCGTCGAACAGAATATAATCATACGTGTCGTCAATGTCTGCAGCGAAATTCTCCCACACATGCCGGTAGGCAGTCGTATATTCCTCAAGTGATACAAGATGTGCCGGATGGTAGCAGAATTCCTTCTTCCGCAGTTCAGCGAGAAGGGTGGGAACGAACAGCGGTGTGTCATCATCGAAATAGCGTACCAGCCGTACATCTCCCGCAGGAATCGTGTGCCTCCGGAGTGCGTCAAGTTCCCCCGGGAATGTTTTGCAGAGGTTCCGGTACTCCTCAGACGTGAGATACGCCGTGCAGTAAAAATCGATCGGGTTTGTGAAGTCAAATTCCAGATATGCTCTGGTACGGCGGCCCTGTTCGTTCAGTTTTTCGGACAGCATACGGATCATGGTTGATTTTCCAACCCCGGAGACACCCTCAATAAAGATCAGTTCGGACATAAATGGTACTCCTTTCCTCACTCATACAGCTTCCGATAACCGCATTTTTCGATCACGCGGTTCATGGCGGCATTTTCCGGCAGGGTACGGCAGGTTGCCGTTTTTCCGGAGCCGACAATCCTGTCTGTCAGAAATGCGGTTATCAGCGTTCCATACCCGCGTCCGCGGAATTGCTTTTCTGTGCGGATATCCGCCGCTTCCCAGAATTCAAACGAATATTTTTCAATACATCCCCGTGCGGCGGAAATTCCGTCAACGTACAGTTGAAAATACGGTTCCTCAAATCCAAGGTCAAGCGGACGGATGTCCAGAACGGAGAGATCATGTCCGACAGGCTGACGGGTGAAAAAGATCACATCATCTCCCTGTTTCAATACCTTGTAATACCACTCATCGTACATCGCATCGCACCGCTGCCGCCAGAGAATCTCATAGTCCTCCGCCGATACGATTCGTTCCGCCAGCTTCGCGACCGACGTGATTCCTTCTTCCTCACACATATTGATATCTGCCGCATACGCCGTCCAGTC
>JBGVOJ010000776.1:0-3538 GCA_045126415.1 Eubacteriales bacterium
TTCCATCCGGTGCGGTCAAAAGCACCGTTCTGCCATCATGACGGATCGTCCAGTCCAGCCCTGTATCGCATCCGATGATGGTTACAGTCATCAAGTCTTTGCTTGCAATGTAGAAATGTCCGCAGCACGGCACCATTTGCAGTTCGTTGTCACTCGGAATATGATTCTCCGTCAGCGATTTCAAAAGATACAGTGCCGTTGCGGAAACCGTGCCGTTCGCTTCAAAGGTTTTGCCGCCGATGGTTACGGTCACGTGTCCGTGGAGGCACTTGTCCCCGGGATCGTCTGCTGAGCCGGTAATCCATGCGAAATTATCTGCGGTGATGTTGAAGTTTGTCATGCCAACCTCCGTTCATCATTCTTCTTCATGTTGTTTTTTGACTTTTCCTATTTCTGCGGATAACTTTTTACTTTACTCATAACGATCTTCCCTTCCCTGCGGAGTCACTGTCCGCAATTTCCATAGCATCAGCGAAACATCAAACATGATTGCTTTTCATCGCTGTTTCCTTCAATCCGGCTTCTTTTTTACAGTATAACATAGATCTGTGAACCGTGTAAGAATTTAACCTGATTTTAATCAAAAATTAAGTTTTATTGAGCTTTGCTGTCCCCGGAACAGCAGGATTTTTTGAATTCTTTGTAAAGTTGACATCATAATACTTGACAAATTCCTCTACTCGCAGTAGAATAAATATATACTCGACAGCAAGTAGAGAAAATGGAGGATCATACTATGGCTGAAATCAGACTGGGCGAAGTGGAATCCCGTTTTGCGGATATTATCTGGCAGAACGAACCACTGTCATCGGGAGAGCTTGCACGGCTTGCCGAGGCGGAACTGGGATGGAAGGAATCCACATCCTACACGATTCTGAAGCGTCTCTGTCAGCGCGGACTGTTCCAGAATGTGAAACGAACAGTAACCTCGCTGATTTCCAAAGAGGAATTTTACGCGATGCAGAGCGAGAAATTTGTGGAGGACACGTTTGAGGGATCGCTTCCGGCGTTTCTTGCGGCGTTCTCGAAACGAAAAAAGTACACCGATGAAGAAGTGGAGAAGATGAAGCAGATTCTTGATTCCATGAGGGGGTGATGCGATGTCCTGGTATACCTTTATGCCGAAACTTTTGAACATGAGTCTGACCTCAGGCGTCGCCGTTTGCCTTGTGCTTTTCCTTCGTCTGTTTTTGAAAAAAGCACCCAAGGTCATTTCCTATGCACTGTGGAGCGTCGTTCTGTTCCGGCTCCTGTGTCCGGTGTCAATCGAATCCGGTATATCCCTGTATAATCTTTTTGATGTTCCCACTGCGGAATCCGGCACGATGACCAGTGTAATCGAATATGTACCGGAAAACATCGTGCATACGGAATATCCATCCGTGACACTCCCTGTGCCCGGTATCAGTGAGGCAATCAACAGAACTTTGCCGCAGGGACAGGAACAGATGGTCGCGGATCCGCTGGAAGCACCGACAACAATCGTCACCTGGCTCTGGATGCTGGGCGTTCTGGGTATGGTGGTTTACAGTGTTGATTCCTGCATCCGGCTTCGCTGGAAACTGCTGGCATCGGTCCGACTGCGTGACAACATCTTCCTTGCCGATGATATCGATACGCCGTTCGTGATGGGGGTCTTCTGTCCGAAGATCTATCTGCCGTCTTCCCTTCCGGAGAAGGAACGCGGCTACATCCTTCTGCACGAACAGCATCATATCCGGCGCGGTGATCCTATCCTTCGCCTGCTGGCTTTCGCCGCGCTTTGCCTGCACTGGTTCAATCCGCTGGTGTGGTTGGCATTCTTTCTGTCCGGAAAGGATATGGAAATGTCCTGCGATGAAGCGGTACTGCGGAAACTGGGCGAAGAGATCCGTGTGGACTATACGGCGTCGCTCATCAGCCTTGCAACCGGAAGACGGATCATCGCGGGAACACCGCTCGCGTTCGGCGAAGGGGACACGATGGGACGGGTGAAGAATATTGCGAAGTGGAAGAAGCCTGCCGTTTGGGTGATTGCTGTTGCGGTGATTGTTTGTATTGTCGCTGTGGTGTGTCTGATTACGAATCCTTCAGCAAATTCGGAGGTAACTCTCCGCAAACTTTCTTCGGAAGTACTCCTCCTGCCGTCAGAAGAGTCGGAACTCTGTGCTGAGATATGTCCGGATACGGTCTGGCATCTGTCCGAACAGGGAACGTTTTCTTTCCGCGGAAGCGGGGCATCCGAACTGTTTACTTCCGGAAACTTTGTCAGGAAAGGCTGGCTTGACGGCAGAGATGCCTATATTATTTCACTGCAAAACAATCAAACCGATTCCCTGCAAGTGAGTATCTTCCGGACAGCGGATGACAAAAAGCTGGAAGCCTTTTCGGTGGAAGCCGGTGAAAGTCTTGTCATGGAGCTTCTATGCCCGCACATGTGGTACATGAAGCTGGAAGCCGGCGGAGTCGGCTCCGGTAATCTTGATTTTCTTGGTTCTGTTCGATGCAGTCAGGAATACATCATGATCCCCACCACAGCCAATGTCACCGGTGCATTCGACAGCTATCTCTATGTCCCCATCGACGGTGCAAACTACCGCTATGAGCGCATTGCCGACGATCCCGCGTCCGTCACCAAAGGAAAACAGATTCATACCTTCACCGAGGAAGCCGGTCCGCAGGATGTGGAATGGCATGTTTATGCTGTGGGGGAATATCCCAACCATTCGGTGGTACTGGCGGAGGCTGGTGACGATTATGTGCAGCTTTACCGGTACAGCCCGTCGAAAGCGGTCCCCAGCGACCGGCTGACTGCCGCCAAAGCCTCCGGAATGATTACACTGGAGAACGGCGACGTCACATACGGACAGGAATTATGGAAAACCTTTTACCGGAAAACCTGTGCGGGAAACTCCGCGTCGGTGAAGATCGCGCATTACTATACGCTGGACAACGGAAATTATGACGAGAAATATTATGAAGTCTACAAGGAAGATTATCCGGCACTGTATGAATTTGAGCTGACCTATGATGGAAAAATCTACAAACTGAGCTGGGATGAATACGGTACACCGTATGAACGGGAGTATCAATATCTGATGATATGTTATGATTTCACCCCCACAGTTCGGTCATCTCGGTCATCCACAGCAATACTGGAAGGGATTCGTTATGTCCTGACCAATGATGATACCGTGACATGGGAGGATCTGATGTGGGGAGCCGCAAGTTCACAGCTGGGGGATTATATCGATCACTTCACCATATATGCCGAAAAAGAATAAACGAAAACAATGCTTCCAAAAAATCACAGGCAGTCTGAATTGTTCCGGACTGCCTGTTGTTTTATTGGGTTTTCTTAGAATTCTGTATCCTTGAACGTTCCCCATCCGCCAAGGGACGGACCGCCTGCCTTGAAATACTGCCAGTTTGCTGTGCAGACCGGTGCAGCAATTGCCATTTTTTCTTCAAATGAAAGACTTTCATCCTGCAGCCGTTCATCCACAAGTGTATTGACAAATTCGCAGATGTAGATCTCCGCACCGCCGTGCTCGTCCAG
>JBGVOJ010000777.1:0-1273 GCA_045126415.1 Eubacteriales bacterium
AATGACACCGGATACGGCTGAGAAGGAAGCCGGCACGGAAACTTCTGCGCCGGAAAGTTTTTACGGAAAAGAAGACAGGGAGATTCTGGATCTGTACCGTACTATCGAACCTTCCGGGGAACATGACGCGAAGGTGCTCTATCTTGCGGCGGGAAAAGCGGATTCCTTCCTTATAATGATAGATGATGTGAGCTGTCTGATCGATACCGGTATTTCCGCATCTCCTGCGAAACTGATTCCTGCCATGGAACAGCTGGGTGTGAAGGAGATCGATCATCTCGTGCTGACCCATACTCATAACGACCATATCGGCGGATACGAGTATCTCTCGGAAAAGTACGGGATCGGGACGGTGCATACTTCCTCCATTTCGATGAATCTCGGGCTTCTGGATACCCTGACGGAGGGAAAGGAGCGGCGGTACCACGATCCGGGCGATGTGATTGAGCTGACGGACGGTGTATGGCTGGAAGTGCTCGGTCCCATTGTTTACAACGGATCGGATGACAACAACAATTCGCTGGTTCTGAGACTGAACGTGAACGGTGTGGTCACACTGTTTGCAGCGGATATGAAATTTTCCGAAGAGTCGTCCCTGATGGATGCCGGGATGATTTCCGACTGTGATATTCTGAAGGTCGGACATCACGGGCAGAATGATACGGCGTCAGCGGAATTTCTTGCTCTCGCACAGCCGGAATATGCGGTGATTTCCACAGACCGCGGAGTAGAAAAGGACAGTGCACATGAAGCGGTAATTACGCGGCTTGAAGATACGGGTGCGGAAGTTTTTGTGACCGATATGTACGGACTGGGGCTCCTCTGCGAAATTTCGGCGTCCGGTGAGATCACATGGACGGAAATGAAGCCTGCCGGGGATCCAGCTCGGGTGAAAATTGAGTCGGTTTCCAGAACGGATCAACTTCTCGTTCTGAAAAATAAGGATGGCCGTGATGTGGATCTTTCCGGGTGGCTGGTCTATTCTGACCGCGGAAACGAGTATTATGTATTTCCCGAAGGTTCTGTGATTCCCGGCGGCGGTACGGTAACGGTCGGCTGCCGCGATTATGTCGGTGCTCCCGATTACGAATGGCCGCTCGGGGAAGCGTGGCATAAAAGTAAGAAAGACCGGGCATATCTGTATGATTCTTACGGAAATCTGATTGACGACAAGAAGAGCGAATAAATCATATTATAATAGGAAAGAGAAAAACATAAAAAGATGAACTGCCCCAAAATATACGGACAGCACAAAAAAACACCAAGATAGCAA
>JBGVOJ010000778.1:0-2508 GCA_045126415.1 Eubacteriales bacterium
CAACGTGGCATAGGAAAACCTCCTTATCCTTATATATTAAAGTTTTTTGAAAGGGGGTTGGGGAAAACTTTTTTGAAAAAAGTTTTCCCCATGAAAAATATCATTTTTCCGCAGCGAACGGAATTTCGGTCAGTCGCAGCGTGGTGGAACCGTAGGGTATGAACTTCATTGTGCGGACATCACCTTCCGGCTTGACGGATGCGGGAACCATGTTCGCGATCATATTGTAGCCTTCGAGCCAGCCCCAGTTTACCGGAACAACCGGAACGTCGAGGGTGATCGGCGGGCAGGCGGTGTCAAACGGCATATCGGAAACGACGCCGGTTTCGTTGACGGCAACATCACCCTTTGCGAAAGCGAACTGCCAGTCGGTCGTCGGCCGGATTTCCCAGTCGCAGTAGGGGAACTTGCGTTCGACGTTGTTGCGGACGTATTCGAGCTTCGTCCATTCTTCGCCGATGGCGAGGGAGTAAACCAGCGGACCGCGTTCGATGACGAACATATCGCGCGGACGGGAAATGTATTTCACGTCAAATTCCATGTCGAGCTTGACAACGGAAGTACCGCTCCATGTGCGCTTCAGGGAAACGAGCGTGCCGGGTTCCGCGTCTTCACCGTCAATCTTTGCGGATGCGGCGCATGCCGGAATGCGGAGGCTGAGGGTGAAGTCACAGTCGCCGTCGGCGGTGACGATGTAGTTGACGCTGCTGCCGAACGGGTAGAGGGTTTCGGATTCGATGGTGACAGCGGTGCCGCCAATGGTGGTGCTGAGCTTCGCGGGAGCGATGGCTGCGGAAACGATGCCGTCATCCGCCTTCATGAAGGTGGACATCGCAAACTTCGGCCAGCCCTGGTTGAAGTTCGCGGTGCAGCAGCCGAAGTTGGGTTCCAGACCAAAGAGGTGGGACTCGGTGCTGTTGGTACGGAAGATGTTCTTGCCGCCGTCGAGCTTCACGCATGCCACCTGATTGACGAGCTGGTCGTACTGATGTGTCCACATATCGGGAGAAATGGTCGCGGGAAGTGCGTTGAATGCGAGCTTTTCGAGACGGTCCGCCCAGATCGGGTTGCCGGTGATGGCGTAGAGGATTTCGTAGGAATACATCGCTTCGGTCACGCCGCAGAGCTCGGTCCCCTGAATCGGGCTGTCGCCGGAGAGACATTCGTCGCCGGTGAAATGACCGACGGCAGTGCCGTGGTATGTAAAGAGCTGATCAAGCATGAATTCGGAGAAGCTGTCGTCGGCTTCGTCGCCGTCGAGAAGGGAGGCGAGACCGCCTTCCTTGATCGCCATGCCCTGATTGACCACGTGGGATTCCCAGAGCCACTGGTTGATCGGTTCCTTGTATTTCCAGTCGGCGTAGATTTCTTCGTATTTCATGCCCTGTGCGCGGAGGAGCTTCGCGAGGTCAAGGAGCCATTCTTCCTTGTACATATCGTAGATCTGGTAGATCGGGATGAGGCATTCGAACCATCTTGCGTGCGCCCATGCGAAAATGGGATACTGTTCGATGTGATCCTTGAGGTTCTTGAGGGACTTGTAAACCACTTCGGGGATGCGTTCGTCACCGGAGCAGTCATAGTAGAGCATGAGCACCTTGTCGATGAGATAGAGTGCCCACATATCGTATTTTGCGCGTTCTTCGACGGTGCAGGGGCAGAGCCAGCCGTCTTCGCACTGGCCGGCAACGATCGCGTCGATGTATTTCTTCGCACGTGCGATCTTGTCTTCGTCGTCGAGCAGGTATGCGAGCGGAATGAAGCCGTCGAGCCAGTAGGGAACGCGTTCCCAGCCGTCCCAGTTTCCGCCGATCCAGCGGCTTTCGCGGATGTCGGGCCATACCTTGTCGAGGTTGCCGGACAGGCTGTTTGCCTGAACTTCCAGCTGCTTGCGGAGCCAGCCGGAAGCCTTCAGTTCGGTGGTGTTGAAAAGTTTGTACTTCTGCATATTGGTTCTCCTTTGAAGGAAGTGATAACAATTTACGCGTTTGCCAGTTCGATGACGGCTTTTGCGGAATTTTTCGCCGCCATTTTCGCGAACGTCGGATAGTCTTCGCATGCGCCGCCGTCCGCATCGTCGGAGATGGCACGGATTACGGCGAACGGGACTTTGTTGACGTAGCAGACCTGACCGATCGCCGCGCCTTCCATTTCGCAGGCAATCGCACCGAAGGTGTTTACGATGCGGTCCTTGGTCTCCTGCTTTCCGATGAACTGGTCGCCGGTCGCGATGGTTCCCTTGATGGTATTGATGCCCATGCCGCGTACGATGGCGGAGATTTTTTCGGCGAGTGCTTCGTCTGCGGGGATTTCAACGATGTTGATGCCGGAAATCAGACCGACGGGATCGCCAAGAGCGGATGTGTCCATGTCATGCTGTACCATCGCGGAGGAAACCGCAACGTCGCCGACGGACAGTTTTTTGGTGAGCGTTCCGCCGACGCCGGTGTTGATGACGGCGTCGGGAGCATATTTCACGATCATCGTCTGTGCGCAGATGGCAGCGAA